>NZ_DAHXOI010000006.1:0-12254 GCF_027364955.1 Ferrimicrobium sp. | reverse complement strand
AATAGCATCGGGGCTAGGGTGCGTGCCATATGAAAGCTTACGTAGTAGCTGAGCATCCGTAAGAAGACATGGGTGCGGACGCGTTTCTCGGTACGGTGGCGAATGGGTCGGATGTCAAGATCGGTGTTAAAGCCACGAAAGACTCGCTCGACGTTTGCCAGGGACTTATAGGAGGCAACGACCTCCTCACTCGCCAGGGTCTGATCGTCCAAACTGGTACGAAGGACATAGATCCCATCGAGGAGGGCTTCAGCTGTGATTGCGTCCTCGCGTCGGCGATAGGTAAGACTTTCGTCTTCGATCGTAAGCTCAAAGTGCTTAGCCATCTTGAACCGGTTGATGACCTTGCCGACCCGTAGGGCGATCTTGTCCTTACCTCGGAGCGGTCGGCTCTCTCGATTGATGGAAGCGATGATCCCATCGAGGGCTGCCTCGGTGGAGGCCAGGAGGGATTGGCGCTTTTCTGCTCGCTCCTTGGCTAGGCGTGGGTTTTGACAGGCGATGAGACGCTCACCTGGGTAGTCAGGGTGGGTGACCTCAAAGAGATCACGCTCGTCAAAGAGGGAGAGTTGCATCGCCTCGTCCTTGACCAGAGCTCGGATCTGGGGAGCTCTGAGTGCTGAGATGAAGTCGACCTGTTGGGGATCAGAGCAACGGTTTAATTCGTTTGCAATAGCTTCCCCGCAAACCACGCTCTTGGCAAGAAGGTTCTGTTCCGTTGGTTCGTGTAGCATTGATTGGTAATTGCTGCAGGGGGTTGGAGTGCGATATCCTAGCGAACCAATCCTGAGACACATGGATCGGGGGAAGCAAAGTGGCCATGTCCAAAGTCTTAGCTACGAAGACCAAAAAGGTACCCCCCAAACAAACTAGCGGCTCTGGGGGTTCGCCTTCTACGAGCAATCCACCAACTAAAGGGGGCCTTTCACCTGGCGTGGTCAAAGATTTACAAAAGACGGTGGGTAACCGGGCAACTTCTCAGCTCGTTGGTTCCCAGAAGACCACTGGTTCTCAACTTGATCCAAACAAGACCGTCCAGAAGGGCAAAAGCAAGATTGCGGATCTTGGCTCAAATGGGAAGGTAATAGCGGCCCTTGAGGTATTTGCAACGAAAGCTGACCCCGGAACCGTGGCGGCAGGTGCCAACATGTTCGCGATGGTGAGCAAAAAAGTCGACGATAAGGATCTCGGCAAAGGTGTGACGGGGTCTGGGTCGGCCACGGGTTCTGTACAGGCGGGAGCATGGGCCAGCGCGTCGGCTCAACAACTCGCAAATGCCTACGTTGTCTTGGTCGAGGCCAAGGTCATTGCAGGTGGGTCCCTGCAGTTGGAAGGTGAACTCAAGCGCAAGTTTGGTAATGTCGAAGGGGCTATTCGAGGGAACTTGCACATGTTCGCCGGAGCGGTAGCCCAGGCTAAGGGGCACGCCAAAGTTGAGAAAAATGACAAGGGTAACATCACGGGTCTCGACGTCGGAGGGGAGGCTAGTGCATTCGCCGGTGCGAAGGCGGAACAAAATGTTGAGGCCGAATTTGGCACTGACACGTTGAGCGCTACCTTGAACGCGAACTCCAAACAGATGATGGGCGCTTCTGCGGCCGCATCAGGCACCTTTGCGTTGGCGAAGAACAACATCGCCATCAACGGAGAGGTGTCAGCATTTGCGGGGATGAAGGCTGAGGGAAGTGTCGGGGGTGGACTAAAACTTTTTGGCCGAGATGCCTTGAAAGGCTCAGCTACTGGAAAGGCATCGTTGGGAGTAGGCACCGAAGGGCACGGACGCTTTGAACTTCGCCGTGGGGTGCTCACTTTGGCCCTTCATGGTCACGCAGCACTTGGAGTGGGAGGTGGCGCGGGAGCTGATGCGGCTGTTGACTTCAAGCCCATCGCGGTATGGATCTATCGCCAAATCGATAAGCAATATTGGAAGGCTAACCCAACCAAAGCTAGCAAAGTCCTCAACTCCCCCGATTCGGTCAAGCCCCAGCTTGCGATGAAACTAGCTGAATATGCCAAGGCAAAAGAAGAGGCAATCCGGGCCGATAAGGCAGACAACTACGTCAAGATCGAAAAAGTGCAGCAAATTGTAGGAAACCTCTTGCCCCGAAAACAAGTCAAAGGACACCCGAACGCGGCAAAGATCGATGCCATGATTAAAGAGGCGATCGAAAGTAGCTTTTTGGCTGCGCCGGGCGAGAAGGTCGAGGCTACGGTCACCGATGGCAAAATCGAGGAGATAAAGGGTTTGAGGAGCCCGTCTGAGATCGGGGCGACGTCACGAGCGCGGAGTATGGAACTGGCCAAGAAGGGAACCACCCTGGCGCTTGACGATATTGCACCGTCGAGCAATATTAGGGTATGACAGATGACAGGAGCGCAACGTTGAATAACCCCAATCCATCTCAGCAAGCGTGTGACCGAGTCGTCATCGAAGAGTTAGCCGTGGTAGCGGATCTGCCCGTGGGTTGGACGCTTGACTTTGACGAAACTCTTCATCGGCTTGTCTTGGTTGGAGAAGGTACTCCTTGGTGCGATGCCGACCTGTGCCCTTCCGTTACCCTACGTGCGGTTCCATTCCTCGGTGGGGCGGAAGAGTTCCGTTCGCTTGCACAGACGTCCCTTGAGGAGATGCCGCCAAACTACCAAAATTTTGAAGTGGAATGGGTTGATCCTGTCCAAAATCATCGTGCACTCCGTTGTTACTCGTTTCACCTGCGACCTTCGAATCAGCGAGTCACCCAGCTTCAGGGGCTCATTGAAGCCACCAATGCAGCGATCGTCTACGTTATCGATTGCACGGCTCCAAGCTCTACATTCGGCAAAATTGAGAGTCTGTTCCGCTATGTAGTTCTGTCAGTCGATTCGCTCGGGCCTGACTATACAGCAGATGAGTGAAATGCCCCGGTTGTGATAGAGACTCGGTTAGTGGTCAATCCGGTGCTTTCCTGAGGTTCTTCTGTGCACAGTAGAGACCTTCGGATTCGGGGGCTGAACATTATTGGCGATCGAGGAGTGAAACCATCTGGACCAATCCACCCCACTTGCAGGTCCTCTACTTTCCCAGCGATCTCGTCATCGAGTTGGTCAATCGCAGAGATTAACGCTGTTGTGTGTCACCCATTGAAACCGCCACCGGTCGTGCACCACAAACCAGCTCGTCAACATCGCTCTCATCAAGTCAGACTGTTGAGCCTCCCACCGCAGACCTCGCTCACCTTGTGCAACCACTGCGAAGTGCCAATCCGGTTACCTGGAGAAACCGCTGCACGAGACGTACGGTGTCCATTCTCAGCACCCCAACCAGCATCTATAGCCCTCGGTGAAGGGTTACGAATCGACCTCTCCTCCGGCGAAATCTCCAAATGTGGACCTGTTGGCAATACTCCTACGAGCAGAGCTCAACACCCCCACAACTTTTGCCGCAACGAAGGGGCTGAACTGTGCCACTGCAGCCCCGACCAGCGCAAAGACGATCAAGCGTTCATCAGTTGCATAACCAAAAAGTAGCGGAACCATCGCTAGTGCAAACACTGGTCCGATTTGTTTTTTCAAGACCGTCGATCCGACATAGGCAACGAGCAGAGAGACGACAACGATATATGGATCATGAGTTACGAGTAGGAGGGCGATAGACAATTCAAACGGTGTCACCAACCAAATCATCGTGACAAAATCGTCGAGCACCAGGCGGCTTCTTGAGAGATGTTGAGCACGCTCGGACATCGCCACCAACAATGGAGGCACCATAACCAGTGGACTCCCAAACAGCGCCATGACGAGCAAAGCTACAATCAGCGATCCGCTGACCCTGCCAACATGCTCGAGCTGCCAGGAGGTAGCGCGGTCTCTTCTAAAGGTCGGCTTGAGCCATACCAGCGCCACAAGAGCCTCTATTCCCATGAGTGTGGCCACCGCGACGGGATACCACCATGAATGAATATCCAAGTAGATCGGCAGCAGCCCTGCAGATAGCGCTGGTAACGCAGGAACCTTCAGCACGATCAGGCCCGTCAGCACCACGCCAAGCGTCAGAGGGATTTTCAGCCAGATCGGGGCCTCCACATAGGTCGACATGCCAAATCCAAATATCGCTGCGAGCACAATATAGGAATAGAACGGAACCAGTTGGTCGAGCCAAGAACGATTCCTGAAGAATAAGAGCCCCGAGCCTACAGCACCCATCTCCGGCACCAAGGCTGCCGACTGGTGGAAAACATGTACGGCAACCACCATCGACACGGCGATACTGACGACAACGGCGACCGCAGCCCCCTTGTGTCGTATTGTTGGAGTAATATCTTGATCCATAGTTATTACTGTAGTAGTATTCTCCTGAGTCGCCGTCCGCCTCGTATGAACTCATCGCGGAACCACCGACCACCTAGTCTCACTCCATCAACACAGTGATCAAGCAAAAGCAGTAGCACAGGTTTGTTGCAGCCGTCCCAACCAACCCAGCGCCTTGCTTGGCGTCGCCACCGCCACCTCAGATGACGGTGTCTCCAGGCGACGGATGACATAGAGGTGCATATAGCGCCTTTTATCTGCTATTTTTGGAATGACGAGACCACTATTTCACCCCCGCCATGGACAAAGGAAGTATCAAGTCGACATATGATATCGATCTATATGCATGAAACATGCCTCACAGAACTATGTTCGGTTCAACTACCCACAAAGGATTGTTGGTGACTAACAGTCCGACATCCTTCATATGAGCTGATCCGAACACGGTCATCATGGAACCCAAGCCCCACCAAAGTTCATTACTCGCAACCGAAGAATAATATAAAACACTGTTGATTCTTATATCGTGCCTGTATCTACGGTTCCAGCAGGCTTCCCCATGATCCTCTCGTCGTGAACGGCTGCTAAATCTCGCACGAGATCGACAACGACCGCTTTCTCTCAGTAGCTATCCACTCAGCCGTGAATCACGTGTGAGATGACGCCTCCAAGCCATCCCATACGTTCGACAACCCTCGGTTACGAAATCATCTACACCATTTTCGGACGCCACAGCGGCGGCTTGCCAACGCTCGTCTTCTTGACACGAACCTGATAGAGTCATTAACTTTTGCCATATGGCTGTGGACAACAATCGTTGACTCCTGCCCGATACAGTCCTCTGGGGCGACTCCAGAGGACCTGTCTACAGTTATCTCGATAGGCGCACAGTGCGATTGTCGATCAGCGTCTAGCTAATGAACAACCTCTTGTATCCATGACGCAGCTACAAAAGTTAGGCTGGCCAAATACGTCGCCCATCTACCTCGACGGCGAAGGCGACCGACACCGGTAGTTCATCGCGCACCAGCTCGACAAAGTCGCTCTCATCAAGCCAGCCTGTGGAGCCGACCTGAATCCTCACAAAGGGAGCAGGGCACTCCTCGTCCCGATGCCGACGCACCACGCCGGTCTCCTGGATGACTACAGGCGCCTCGGTGATCGCTTCGAGTACGAGTGCGAGACCGCGAACAGTACCTCGCCAACCAAGTGCCGCACTGAGACTACGGACAAGCCGACGTTGCGCTTCATCAGGCAACGAAGAATCAATCCAGGAGTTTCCCAGCCATGAACCAAGCCACGGCAAAAATGGTTGCGGGGCGACAGTAGGGTCAACCAGAGACTCGACTGTGTCGGCATCCTCTAAGAAGGTGGTGGCCACTGCTTGAAAGATTGACACAAATCGCACGAAGAAGTCGTCATCTGTCATCCCCATCGGCAGCTGATGCACGAGCCAGTTGTCACGGCGCATACCTACCTCCGTTCAACGCACAACCACCTGATGGCGGAGAGAGAGAAGGAGGGACTGTGCATCAAGTGTCAAAAACTCTCTGCCACGACCTCGGCGCTCTCCAGTACGCAAGTCAGCCTCGAAGAGTAGCACCTCTTCAACGCGCTCCACACCGTCGATGGCCTCGAGTTGTTCTGCCAACCACGAGGCGCTGAGACCGAGATCGAATGGCCATCCATCCTGGCCGGTGCCGCCCACCAATGGGTCGAGCAAGGTATACAGCACGTCGAGCGCTCGCTCTTGAACAATGGTGGCTGAACGTCCAGGAAACGCACGGATCAGGCTTGCTACCGTGACCCCTTGATAGTACGGCGTCGAGATATCGACGGTCGTTCCTATCAGTCGACGTGGTTCAAGGTAGGTGATCAACGCATCGACAAGTGCATCACTCAACTGAAAATCATCAAGCTGATGATCCTGAGGACGACCGCGCAATCTCGGTACGATCAGGAGGCGTACCGGTTCGCCTACCGCGCTAGGTGCATCACACCTCGCTCTCGCCACCTCGGCCGACGTTTCGAGCGCTAAGCGTTCAAAGTCTCGAGCGGTCACGGCCCTTCCACCCGCACGAAGAGAGAGAGGACCCCGGATCTTGGCATTAGCAGCAGTCTCTGCGTCGGCACCTCCGAGAGCTGGTGTTGGGTTGGTAACTCGATCGATATAGGCAACCGAGGTTCGCAGAACCGTCAACGTATCCGCCCCGACGTTACCAACCGCACCACCACCGTAGCGGTAGCGCTCCATAACGATCTCAGCCCCGTCAGGGGGAATCGCGCCATGCTGGCGCACCGAACCATCAGGATAGCGGACTCGCGGGCCAAAGCGAATGGTGCCAGTGGCATAGTCGAGGACATAGTGATGGTCGTCCCCTCCGGACGCCGTGAAGTCATCGACTACTTCCCAAGTCTCGGATGCCCCGATTGTGCTCACCCGCAACGACTCTCCCTCTCGCAACGGGAGCACCGGATAGTTCTGCAGTCGAAACTCCTGAGCAGGACTTCCATCACTGCGCCCAAGGCGGTCCTCGGAGACCCGGCTTGCGTGTTCGGCAGCGACAAGGCCTCCGAGCGTGTCAACCTGTAGCGACGAGAGCAAGGGAGAGGCTCGATAGCCCGGCTGCTGAGGTCGAGTCGGAAGGAGGCGCACGCGAATCCAGAAGGCATGATCTCCGCCAAGGGTGAACGCGGCCATCGAGCGTGGGCAGGCCAAGATAACCTCACCGTCGCGGTTCAGGCCACCAGTCGTATCTTGGCGGACACCCATAGCAACCCACGACTCCTCCACAAACGCCTCCCACGCCAGTGGCGGGTCCGTGGGGTCCACGCCGATACCTTCAATCGAGGCCCCAACGGTCAGTCGAATCACCGAACCTCCGACGGAGTTGGCGAAGCCAAAATAGAGTGCATCGCCCTCGGTCAAGGGTTCAGAATGAAAGCAGCGTACCGCACCATCGTCAAACCGCAAGTCATCCCAAACGTCAAACACCTGCTCTTGATTGGCCGCCTCCACAGCCTTAGCGGCGATCAACTGGGGACGCCGAATCACAAGATCCTCGACGGTGGAGAAGAGGACCTCTGACTGATTCAAACCGGGTACCGTCGCAACGACGGTACCCTCAGGCACGGTCACCTCATAGTCGAGAACCGTCGAGAGCCAGAACAGGAGGTCGGTGCGAGCAACAGCCGGTGGGAAGGGGGTAATGCCGACCAAATCCAGAAACTTTGTGTACAGTCGATCAGGCACCTGATTAATCCGGTAGAGAATGGTCTCGCTCATCCAGGCAAACAGCTCGATCAGGGCCACTCCTGGGTCGGAGACGTTATGATTCGTCCACTCTGGGCAGTAGCGAGGGATAAGGCGCTTGGCCTCGTCCACGATATCTTGGAACTTACGGTCATCGAGCTCCGGCGTTGGTAACGGCACTAGCCCTCCTCTCTGGGTATGGTGTAGAAGGGATACACAAGATTACGACGATCATTGGTGGTTCGCATGCGGTAGCGAATGTGGATATGGACCAGACTAGCTTCCTTTGCATCCACGATGGTTGTCACATCCTCCACCTCCACCCTCGGCTCCCACTGCGCGATCGACTCCCTCACCGCTTGGGACATAAGACCAAGAGTGTTCGCATTGACCGGTTCAAAGAGTAAATCCCAAATCTTGCAGCCAAAGGCCGGTCGCATCACTCGCTCACTGGGAGCTGTCGAGAGAATCACCCGGATGGCGCTGTCCGTGGCCAGCGAACCCTCCGACATCGAGATTCCACCGCGAGCATCCACGCCGAAGGGGAAGTGGAAACCGCGTCCAACAAAAGAAGGGTCCTCTGACAAGAGGCGGTCGCGATCATCACTCAACACGCACCTCGCCCGATCCGTCGACCCATCGCACTATCTTCATAACACATCAGGCTTCATAACACATCAGGCATATGGCGTTGGCCACGCGCCTCAAACTCTCGCAGGAGACGACGCTCAACCTGCTCAACAAGCCAATCCAAAAACTCTTCGGTCTGTGGAGCACTGGAGGAACCAACCAGTGGTTCGTCTTCTTTTTTCACATCGACAATCCCTCTATCTACAATCCCTGGGTGGGATCTTCCCGAATTGAGATTGCTCACCTTGAAACTTCCACGCCCATCGCGGACGATGGCCGGAAGCGGATGAGGATCGTTCGGCGGCAATGGCGGCTTGGGGGCAAGCCCAATGCCACCATTGCTGATCGTTGACGTATCCAGTTGCGGATGTTCCATGCCTCTGAAATACTCCAACAGCTTCTCAAAACTCTGACTTGGTGCGGTCCTTGCATCGGCGGCAACGGAGCGTCGCTGGTCTGTGGTCTCCACAGTATGATCCTGCGGAAGGCGAGGGTTATCCGTGCGGCTGGAGGGAGGGAAACGAGAAACAGTCTTTGTGGTACGGAGGGCTTGCGACAGACCAGAACTAACTTGGAGCGAGGTGCTCTCTCCCACCAAGGTGGATGCGAGCGAACCCACACGACGAGCCATGATCTCCTCGGAATCGATCTTGCGGTCACGAAAGAAGCGTGGCTCAGCTGCCTTGCCCAGCCGTGCGTGCACAAGTTCATGTGCGAGAACATCCACGGATGCAGGAGAACCGTCAGGTTCTTTCTGAAGGTGAATAATCCCACGATAGGTCGCGCCAGCCTGGCCGACCTGTTGAAGCGCCTGTCGAGTGGAGTCCCCGGTACGAATATGTACTGGACGCACCACGCCTAGCGCCTGTGCCAACGGCCTAAATCGTGCAGGCAGCGGGCGTAGAGAATCACGGGGTTGCATTCCCAGTGCTTGTGCAAAACGTTGTCGTGTGGTTGTCCGATTCTCTCCATCGTGCCGATTATCGGATCCATACCAACCAGTTCCCCTCGAACTCGAACCTTGCTCTCGTTGAGGACCCCCTTGGTTATCCCTACCCCCACGCAAACGATAGTACCGAGGACCAAATTCGCCCACAGGGACTCCTCGTGGGTGCACTACCTCACCAAATCCGAGTGCACTGCGACCCAATTCCGGTTGCAGGCTTGCCACGCCCAATCCCTGGTTCACTGGCGAGTAGAACCTACCCGTCATGAGAGCCGTCATGAGAGCGGAGCGGAGAATGCCCCGAGATGGCGCTGAGACTCGAAATTGGCGCAGGGCATGGTCAAGACGGTACGCGCTGGCGAGCGAACTCATCAGCACGTTATCTTCATGGGTCGGATGGGTATCGCCACCCAGGTGCATCATTTGTCTACCCTGATGCGAGGGTACCCCTCGTCGATGAGACCATCTGCTCGTATCATATCCCTGTCGTTGTCCAGGTCGCCCGGGAGACCAACGACTGGCAACCGATGAGCTCCCAAGCTCCCAAGCTGCGAGTGCCAAAGCCAGGGATCGTCGACCGCCGCCACCGACGTCGCCAGCATGAGGAAAGCTGAGGTCTTCTCGGCCATTGTCATGGTGAACGTCCCAACCAATACCGGTGACCGAGGAACCTACAGCAGGGGAGGTGGCACGTGACATTGCGTGGTAACCCGCCCGAGGTGTCGCACGGAGAGCTACGGGAGCACCCGCGACAGAGAAGGCTCGGCCTAACGCTGCCTCCCGCGAGCTTGGCTTAGCACTCGGCGTCAAGGGCAACCGTCGCTGAACGGTCGCAAGCGCTTTATTCCCTGACCTCGCGAAACTCGTTCGAGGGAAATGAGTCGTGTACTGCCAAAATGGGCCAGACTCGCCAACATGCTCGGCACCTCGCCGGGCAAGCAGCGCCGGTTGAAACGACGTACCTAGCGCCTCAAGCAGCATGAAAGAAACAGCGAGCAAATCCGTAGCTGACGGCTGCTGTCCAGGTAAGACCCCACCACCGTTCGGTCTCTGTGGGTTACCCCCACCGGATCGCTCCGTCGGATCGTGGCCACCCGTCCCCGCGAGAGTGAACGCACTCTGGCGGGGCATCGCCATCTCACTCCGAAGGGCATTTGAAGCCTCGTGACCTGGATTCGCAGCAGGCCCTGAAACGGAAGAACCAGCCGGAACCGTCCTCTCAGCTCCTGTTTCAGGGATCCCTATTGACGATGTACTTTGATGATTCATTGGCGTGGCTTCGATCGTCTTCTCCAGCCCACCAGATTCCGTCGGTGAGCCGACATTGTCGACCGAAGACGAGGCTCCTCCTATAGAGGAGCCTCGAGGAGGATCACCTGACCCCGAAGATTCAGAATGCTCGGTGGGCCGCCGAACAACCATCCTGTCGTCTTGGATCTTCGAGGCGAGCTGCGCCGCTACAGGCTTGAGTTGGGGAGCGGTCGGCCTTGGCAGAGAGACAACCCGGTCAGGGGCACGAGACCCTGATCCAAATTTACGCTCTCTATCCGTCAGAATCGGCCCCACCGCAGCGACATCAGCGGGCAAGCGCACCGGAAGCACCTCCTGTCGAAGACGCCTGAGGCCTGAGGTGGGGGCGAACTGACCCCGCGGCATCTGGGTCGCTCGTGGCAATAAACCAGCAGGACGCACACCTGCCAACTCCTGAGCGAGGTCATCATCGGTGGTGTTGCGTGAGCGCCACATCGAGAGATACGGGTGCCATGGAATGCGTACCACCTCAGGCACCTGTGACACATCGACGGCACGAGCCGGTGTCAGCAACGCATGCACCGACAGGGGTCTACCAACCAGCGAAGAGAATCGAACGCTACTGTTCAAGCACGTACCGATGTTCGGTAGCCGCCGACGAACTAACCTGCGATGCCATCGAAAACGTTGATCGACTCCTTGTGCAATCGTTGTAGGCATCGTTACCTTCCTCACGACTTAAAGGTCTTCGACACGAAACCTTGATGAGCTAACTCGATCTCCTCCATCGCAGGATGTCCCGTCGACGCGACTGCCAACTCAGGGCCAACCCAACGCACCGGAAAGGCACCGGTTACCTCCCAAGCACGCAACCGCTTACCATCAGAACCAATAAGAGTGATGGCAGCCGTGCTCACCGAAAGCTTGTTTTGATTCGAGGCGAAACCACTCCCTGAGGATTTCATCACCCAGGCAAAGAGCGCGTCTGACTCGCAGATACCGCGACGAAGCACAATGTTAGGCCAGTTCATTCGTCCCGGAAACTTATGCACAAATCCGTTCTGTCCACCCTCGGCGTAGCTGGCAACCTCCACCGTCACCTCAAGACCTGAGACCTCGGCAAACATGCCAATCTGTGTTCCATCCACTTCGAGGAGAAAGCTCGATGAGTCAGGTACATGCCCTTTAAAACCTGACGTCGTCACCATTACAGCTGCCTCGCTTCCTCCCAGGCTCTCGCGTTCAAGGCGGCGACGCCTTGGATAAGCCGCGCTCGATCCGCGTGTTCAAGGTCAATCAGCTGATCGAGATCCCAATGCAAATGATAGGCCAAATAGATCAACTCCTGCCAAAGTGGCTCGATAGGATAGTGCTTCATCGTCCAGTTTGTGGTATCTCCTCAATGGCCGCTCTACGCCCACCAGCTGCACGCGGACTCGGTGCCGATGGCTGTTCAACACCCTCGGCACCGTGCGCGTCGGTAGCGACGGGCTTCTCGGCGGCCCTGGGTTGGCTCGGTGTTTGAGCCTGTTCTTGCGCGGTCAACAGCGTCTCAATATCTTCCTCGGATCCGAAGTTGATCACTCCATAGAAATCCTGCAGATACGCAAGATCAACTGCAAAGAGGTCCTGGATCTCGTGGGCTGTAACCAACTCGATATCTCCAAGCCTCTCAATAACACGCGCGAGAACGAGGATTGTTAACCGTGGATCATCGGGACCACTTATGGTCGGGTCGCGCAGAGGCTCGAGCTCATCACGGGCAGTAGCGAGCCGCATGACTCCCCTACGATGGACCACCCCTGCATCGTCGATGTAGCCACGGGGGAGTAGGAATTCGTATTGGGTCTTCACTTCTTTCGTTCGAGCTTCTCGTACTGGAGGGTG
>NZ_DAHXOI010000005.1 GCF_027364955.1 Ferrimicrobium sp. | reverse complement strand
ATTGCAGGTGCCCCGGAGCAAGCCGCTTAGCGGTCTTGCGAGGCGATGGAATGGACTACCATGAAATCGCTAACTGTCGGCCTACGGTGCAGTGATGCGCATTGGACCCTGGCTGCCATACGCCGTTGAGGGAACTACCCCGAGTTCGGTGACAGGATACTGGGGCAAGAGACCATCAAATCCGTCTTGGGCGTCATGGACGGTCATGGGAGTCGGTGCACCCATGGTGAGGTTGTGGGTCAGGATGTCTCCGCGCATGACTATTGGTCCAATCGTCGTCGCCTCTGGTGCCAGAACACTTCCAAGAAAGGACGTTCTGGGGAGTCGGACAGCGCTCGCTTGGGCAAAATTCCAGAGGACTTTTGCTATTGGCGGGCCAGTGAGCACCGTCGCGTGCAGCTCATCGATGGTCTGTGTGGCACGTTGAGAGAGGTTGAGCAGCACGGTCGCGGTGCGAGGGGCGTCGATGAAGACCGTAAATGGTTTCGCGGGAAGGGTAGAGAGATCGACGATATCGAGGGCACCATTGGTGCCGGTGATCTGTACGCCATTGGGTACTGAGTGGATCGTGGTGTTGGGTGTGAGCTGCGCCCACCGGTTTGCATCCATGCGCAGGACTTGTTCCATGAGTCCAAATGCCAGAGGTGTGGCGCCGCAGGAATCGCTGGTGCAGACCGTTTTGGCCTTCAATAGGCGCGGCGTTGCTCGCTGAATGGTGTGCGAAACGGCGATCGTCCCTGTAACAGTGCCGTCAATGGAGGCCGTAGAGGCGACGAAGGTGCCCCAGGGGAAGGGCTGTCGGGTGCCAAAGCTCGGCGCGCTGGCTACTGCCAGTTGTGCAGAACGCGACGGTCGGGGCGTGGTCGGGGCGTGGCCCATAGCGAGGGCCGCCATGGTGATGAGTGGCACGGCGAGCAACGATCGAATCATCTAAACCATCCTTGGGTCCAAGCACCACCGGTGCTTCTGCTATGAAGACTCAAGGAAGTTTAGACGAAAACCAAGTTATTCGCGCATTGGTGTTAAGATAATCTATAAAACGGCCGATAATAGCTACGCTTAGGAACTACCTGCGCTCACAGTGACGAATCAACCCTCGTCGAGCAAACCCTCTGGTGCTTGTGCAATCATCGTGAGAATAGCCTCGGCGAGTTCTTTCGCTGAGCGTGGAGAGAGTTCGAGGGCGGCACTGCGTTTTGGATTATCTTGGTCGGCAAAAAGATCGATGTTGAGCGAGTGGGTTGCAGGGAAGGCAACGGGGTGGTCGAGATAGACCGAGACGGTCTTGACCCGTTCCCAAGCGGAGCCACTCTTTGCGTTGCCGACGAGGTCGAGCGTGGCCGTGGTGTAGGTACACATAGCTGTCATGCCCCTAGGTAGGTATCGAAGAAGCGGAAGATATGCCCCCACGCATCCTTGGCTGCCTCGGGTCGGTAGGAGGGTGCCGCGGTGTTAAAGAACGCATGACCTGCACCATCGTAACGATGGAATTCATGTGGCTTGTTGAGCTCGGTTAGCTCCGCATCTAGCGCGTTGACCTCCTCGGGGCCAGGATAGGAGTCATCATTGCCAAAGAGCCCGAGCACAGGACCAGTAAGCTTGCTTGCACGATCGATGACGGCACTGACCTTCATCGGTGATTCGCTTGGAGGTTGATTGACGACGAACGCACCGTAACAGTCCACCACGGCATCGAAGGGAAGTTCGCAGCCAGCCAGGAATGCTTGACGGCCCCCGGAACAGTAGCCGATGACGGCACTTTTGCCATTGGCTGCGGGTTGATGGAGAAGGTACTCTCGTGCACCTCCTACATCGCCAAGGAGACGTGCATCAGGCACCCCACCCTGCGCGCGTGCGATGGCAGCGGCATCATCGGGCGCAGCTGTCGGTGCCTCGCGAAAGTAGAGATTTGGCATCAGTGCCCCATAACCGTGACGGGCAAAACGAAGTGCGATCTCCTTGGTCGCCTCATCGTAGCCAGGCATATGGTGGATGACCACCACAGAACCTCTCGCGGTCCGTCCTAATGGACGAGCGTAGAATCCTTCAATCCATTCAGCATTGGCACCCTGAAAGGCGATCTCTTCTCCAAGTACGGCATGATCTGTCATGGAACCTCCAAGTCGGGTCGCATGCTCATTGGGATGAGCGGTGTAAGTCGGTAGTTGCGATGCGCAACTACCGACCACCTTAACCGCTGGTGGTGCACAAATCGTCAGATTGCGCAGGATCCCCCAGTGGTACCGGGCCTTGGAGGGGCTGTGACGGTCATGAACAGTATCTGGACCGTACGGTGACCTGGTCGGGAGGCTGCAGGGATCGAGTAGCGATGGTCGGACACATGGCTGTGTGAACGTTTGAGCCATGACGCGCCTAGGCTGGGTGCGTGCCAGAATTTCAGGTGGTCTCAAACTATGAACCGGCTGGGGATCAACCGAAGGCTATTGCAGAGCTTGCGAAGGGAATCAAGCGTGGCGAGCGGTTCCAGACCCTCCTAGGTATTACCGGTTCGGGTAAGAGTGCGACCATCGCATGGACCATTGAAGCAGTACAGCGTCCAACGTTGATCATCGCGCCTAACAAGTCGCTGGCGGCACAGCTCGCCAACGAATTTCGTGGCTTCTTCCCGCATAATCGGGTGGAGTACTTCGTCTCGTACTACGACTACTACCAACCGGAGGCGTATCTCCCAACGACCGATACCTACATCGAGAAAGATTCGTCGATTAACGATGAGATCGATCGCCTGCGCCACGCCGCCACGTCGGCTCTGCTGACAAGAAGGGACGTCGTCGTCGTCGCATCGGTCTCATGTATCTACGGCCTGGGGTCGCCGGAGGAGTACCAGGGCCAGATTCTTCCGCTCCAGTGTGGCAAGAGTATCTCCCTGCAAACGATTGCGCGATCGCTGGTGGCGATGCAGTATGAGCGTAATGATGTGGAGGTTTCGCGAGGCAAGTTTCGATTGCGTGGGGATACCGTCGAGGTTCATCCAGCGTACGAGGAGTTCGCCATGAGAATCGAGTTCTTTGGCGACGAGATTGAGAGGATCTCAAAGGTAGATCTTCTGACAGGCGAACTGGTCAAAGATCTGGACGAGTTCGTCATTTTTCCCGCTACTCATTACCTCGCGAGCCCAGAACGCCTAAAAGTCGCCATGAATGGCATTGAGGATGAACTCCGTGACCAGCTTGGATACTTTGACCACCAGGGCAAACTCCTTGAGGCACAGCGTCTCAAGATGCGAACTGAGTTCGATCTGGAGATGCTCGGTGAGGTCGGATTCTGTTCGGGAATCGAGAACTATTCTCGTCATCTCGACGGTCGCAAAGCTGGGCAGCCTCCCTACACGCTGTTAGATTATTTCCCCCAGGACTATCTGCTTATCATCGATGAGAGTCATGTTACCGTGCCCCAGCTCCGTGGCCAATACGCCGGTGACCGTTCCCGCAAGGAGACCCTTGTGGAACACGGCTTCCGCCTACCATCGGCGATGGACAATCGTCCACTACGTTTTGACGAGTTCTATGAGCGTATCAACCAGGCCATCTTCCTTTCTGCGACGCCTGCGCCTTACGAGATCTCCCAGTCGTCTTCGGTGGTCGAGCAGATTGTACGACCAACAGGACTGCTCGATCCCGTTGTAGAGGTGCGCCCTACCAAAGGGCAGATTGACGATCTCCTCAGAGAGATCCATCGTAGGGTTGAGGTCAACGAGCGCGTCTTGGTGACGACGCTGACAAAGAAGATGGCCGAGGACCTGACGGATTATTTCGAGGGACTTGGGGTACGCGTACGTTACCTGCACTCGAATGTTGAGACGCTGGATCGCATTGAACTGATCCGTGATCTTCGCCTTGGGGAGTTTGATGTGCTTGTTGGCATCAACCTGTTGCGGGAGGGTCTCGATCTCCCGGAGGTCTCGCTGGTGGCCATTCTCGACGCTGACAAGGAAGGGTTTCTGCGCTCCGAGACCTCGCTGGTACAGACGATCGGGCGTGCGGCGCGTAATAGTCATGGCACCGTCTTGCTCTACGGGGACAAGGTGACGCGATCAATGGAGTATGCAATCTCCGAGACCGCGCGACGGCGTGCAGTCCAGGAGCACTATAACGAGATTCGTGGGATTACTCCAACAACAGTAACAGCGCGCCTCGGAGACCTTATGGGTGACGAACACTCCCCTTCACGGGTCCCCAAACTGCGACGGTCAAAGGTGGGCGAACGCTACGCTCACCTGGCCCCTGAACAGCTCCAGGAGGTCATCAGTGCGTTGAGCGTCGAGATGGAGGCCTGCGCCACTGAGCTCCGTTTTGAGGAGGCGGCAAAACTGCGCGATGACATCAAAGAACTCAGCCGACTGCTCTCATAGAGAACAGAACTCATAGAGAACAGGGCGGAACAGGCCGGTGCACACTTAAGGTACGTCCCGACCAGCAGATCACCGCACCAATCTGGCGCGGTTCGACGAGTCGCGGACTACAAGACTGAGGTCAGCTCTCCGTTGCCTCGGCAGTGGTACCCGCCCCATTAGTGGCAGCGCCGGTAGTAGTCGGCGCCGTTGCGTCTGGCGCCGTTGCGTCTTGTATTGTAGCTGGTGCATCAAAGAAGAGTTTCTTCGCTTCGTCGAGAGTCATATCTGGACTTGGCAGGACGATGTCGGCCTTGGTGGTGTCCGTCTCCTCCAAGGCTGTGCCGTTGGTTGAGACGAGAAGCCCAAGCTGCTTGACCAGTTGTGCAAAAGATTCAGCGTCGTTCTTGTCAACCGCCATCTCCAACGCTGCGTCGAGCCCATCGAGGGCTGGTCGAATGGAGTTCGGAATGCGGAAACGGTTCTGGCCGAGTACCCGAACCACAAAGGAGTCACCGGCCACCGGTGCTGGGCTAGCTGCTGCGTCGGTGGTAGTTGTGTCCGCTGCATGGAGCTCCTTGGTGTCGCTCGTGTTCGTCGGTGCCCCAAGACTCGCTGGCTGAGCTGGGCCGTTGAGCTCTGCTTTCATTGCGGCAAGTTGCAGATCTACGTCATTTGCAGAGGACTTCTGAGCGAGAGCTGCTTCGATATCATCGCCATGTCCGCCAAGTGACGGGGAGTCGAGCACGCCGGAGTTCGCTAGCTCGCCGACGGCTGCAGCCCGCGACTGCATCTGCGAGATCTTATCTTGGGCGCGATCCATCATCATGTTGACGTCTGTCATCTGATCTGAGAGTCCGGTGAGGTTCTCAAGCGCCGAAGAGGATGCCTTGGCAGCGGTGTATTGGGCCTTCATGGTGTCACGCTGCGCGCGAAAGGCCTCGATCTTGGAGTTCAGTGTTCGACCGGTCTCCTCGAGCGCACTCTCTTGCTGGGCGAGTTGGTTGATCTGTGGGGTGAGAGAGTCGATCTGGGGCTGGATGGCGGTGGCTCGTTGGAGAGCCATCTTCGCGACATCCTCCTGCCCTTGCTGAAGAGCCTGCCGTGCCTGACCCTGCAGTTTGTCGTATTGGGCCTGCAGCTGTGCTCGTTGCGCCTCGAGGCGTTTTTGCGAGGTGAGAACATCGGCGATCGACCTGCGAACCTGCTGGAGATTCTCCTGCATCTTCTCGTAGCTGAGGTCGATGGCCTGCGTTGGGTCCTCAACCTTGTCAAGGAGTGCATTTGACTTCTGTTGGAAGACCTGAGAGACGCGCTTGAACATGCTCATGAAAGGATCTCCTTAACCCTAAAGTGATGATGGCTAGAGCTATTACTCTATTACCTATCATGGTAGCAGAGAATGGTCAAGAATCAGGTGACGCCTTTGGCGATGCGGCTGACGGTCTGGTGGATTCCTCAGACTTGTTCAAGCTGGCTGCGGAGGCACAGGCGTTAGAGACGGTGGGTCTTGAGCGGGTATTGGAGCTGTTCAAGGACCGGCTGCATACTGAGACGAAGCGTAAGCAACGTACCGACTACTTCGATGTTGGTGCTGAACGATTTATCATAGAACGTGACAAGGACGGCAAGGTCCAATCGAGTCGGGTCGATCATGTGGTTGGCGGCGTGCGAATCCGCACTGAGACACTCAAACTATCTGACTGGATCGCCACCGCGCTAGTACGGTTTCAAGCTGAGGCAGGGCAGAGCGTGATGGCCCGGTCTGCCCTTGAAAGGCTGCTGGGTCTGTCATGACCCAGATGGCTGTCCGTCGCAAGACGAGTCTCTGGCGCGAACTGAGCCGGATCGATCTGTTGTTGGCGATCGTGGCGTTAGGGATCGGAGCCTTTGGCGTCATCATGATCTACTCCGCTACCAAGGAACAACTCGTTCATGCGGGCATCTCGGGCCATTACTACTTCGAACGTCAGGCGATTTACTTCCTCCTCGGTGCGGTGGTGATGGTGGTCCTCGCGTTGGTCGATTACCAACGGATCGCGCATCTGGCTTACATCATCTACGGCGCTAGCCTTCTCGGGCTGCTTGCTGTGCTATCGCCGATCGGTACCTCACAACTCGGATCGCAGCGATGGTTCCAACTCGGTCCGATTCAGATACAGCCCTCTGAGTTCGCGCCGATCGGAGTCATATTCGGAGTTGCCGCCTACGTCGCGAATCGAGATGATCCCATCGATCTCCGCGCGGTGATCACCATCCTCCTGATGGGAGGCATCCCAATGGTGTTGGTGATCAAGCAACCTGATCTTGGCACCGGGATCGTCATCGGCATCATTACGGCGCTGATGCTGGTGATGGCGGGTGTCCCAGCACGCTATCTGCTCGCACTCGTGGTGGTGGGTGTCGTTGGAGTGGTTGCAGTCCTTCATGTGGGTTTCCTCAAGAGCTATCAGCTGCACCGCTTGTTATCCTTTCTCAACCCGAAGGCAGATGCATCGACCTTCGGATATAACCTCGCCCAATCCAAGATTGCCATTGGCTCCGGACATATCTTTGGAGTTGGCTTGTTTAATGGGTCACAGACCACTCTGGCCTTTGTGCCCGAACAGCAGACCGATTTTATCTTTACCGCAATTGGAGAACAACTTGGTTTCGTTGGATGCGCCGCTCTCTTGGCAGGGTACGCGATACTGATATGGCGAATGTGGAGCGCAATGCGCTGGGCAAAGGACATCACGGGGACGTTGATCGTGGCCGGTGGCTTGGCCTGGATCGGCTATTCGGTTTTCCAAAACGTGGGCATGACCATAGGGATTATGCCCATTACAGGCATCCCCTTGCCGTTGATCAGCTACGGCGGTTCGGCGATGCTCGCCTTTCTCGCGATGGTGGGTTTGGCACTCAATGTAGGGGCCCAGCGTGCCCGTACTAAATCCTGATAGCTTCAACCTTGCCGGCTTCGTGCCCTGCAGGATGGTGCGGGTGGGAGTTGACCTGCCGGAGCCTTTTGCGCGTATCACACTGCTCCCGGACGATACCTCGCTCGTGGAGTTTGAGATCCCCATCTCGATCGAACAGGCTCGTCAGCTCTCCCTCATTGTCGCCAAGGAACGAGCACCGAGACCGATGACGACCGAACTCATGCAGGACATCCTGGCCTCATATGGGATGGGCGTCAGTTACGTAGCGCTTGAATCCGTCATCGATGGCAATGTACATGCGATCTTGGCACTCTCAAGCCAGGATGGGCGTACGCGCCTGTTCAGTGCTCGACCATCTGATGCGATCATGTTGGCACTCCTACAACCGGTGCCAGCACCCATCCTTGTGTCACCCGCGCTTGTTGCCGAGAGGTCCGAGGTAGAGGGCGCAGACGGCGCTGCACCGGTAGAGGAGCGAAACGCTCTAGAGCCTACGCCGTCGTCTGATTCCCCTGCGCCTACGCATCCAGATAATCCAGACCAAGATCAAGAATAGGTGTGGAGTGGGTGAGCGCTCCGACCGCAATATAATCCACCCCGGTTTCGGCGATCGCTCGTAGGCGATCGATCCCCACGCCGCCGGAGACCTCGAGTCGACAACGACCTCGACTGATCTGTACCGCCTCAGCGATCATTCCAAGTTCCATGTTGTCGAGAAGAATCAGATCGACCCCAAGATCGAGGGCCTGGTGTAGTTGCGTGAGGTTATCGACCTCGACTTCGAGTGGTCGATTCGGATGAGATAGCCGGGCGCGGGTCACGAGCTCCTCCATGGGCGCGAAGGCGAGATGGTTATCTTTGATAAGAATGGCGTCCCAGAGGCCGAGGCGATGGTTGCTGCCACCCCCGCAACGAACCGCATACTTCTCCAGACTACGTAATCCCGGGGTCGTTTTGCGGGTATCACGTATCACCGCCTTCGTCCCTGCGATGGTGTCGACGTAGCTCCGCGTGGTGGTCGCTACGCCCGAAAGATGGCAGAGTAGATTCAGCATCGTCCGTTCTGCTGCCAAGACCGTCTGCAGATCACCACGTAGCCAGGCGAGTGTCGCACCGGGTTCCACCATCGTCCCATCAGCAACGACGGCATCGTAGGTCGGGGCTGGGGTACCCAGGCGTTCTGCCACCCGGCCTAGTACCACCGAGGCCACCGTTTGTCCGACGAAAACACCATGAGCGCGGGCGCGTAGAGCCAGAGCTACTACCTGGTGCGCTACGAGTGAGCCGGTGAGATCTCCTGCGGTTGCATGCGGGAGTGGTTGCCATGTCGGTGCGACACCATCGGCCCCACGGAGAGGGTGGATCCCCTCGGTGGCGGTGACCGGTGCAACGAGATCCTCATCCAGGGCCAGGTCGATGATGGCCAGATCGATGATGGGGGGGTCGATGATGGGAGAGGGCTTCACCATACCCGAGCCTCTCGACGAGGAGCGGACCCCATGGCGAAGGTGAGGCGATAATGGGGATCCTCGACCTGTTCATCGGCACGTGTGTGTGCACCGATGGTGCCGTGGCGCTCTCTGGCGGCGATGAGCATCATCGAGACAAGCTGCGATGCCTGAATGAGTTCATGGGCACTGAAGGGATCCATCTCACAGGTGGTCACGTCGGTGAGCGCTTCGAGGGCACGTTCGATCGCCACCGCGTTGCGTTCGATGCCGAGAGCGTCGTCGACGATACGAGCGAGAGTAATGCGTGATGGCGCCGTGGTTGGTAGGTTGGTGGAGCGTGGGAAGTGGGTTGGAGATACTGGGTTCGGAGTATCGACAAGGTGGCGAGCCGCGCGTCGACCAAAGACCACTCCCTCGAGTAGGGAGTTCGATGCGAGGCGATTTGCGCCATGGACCCCACTACTAGCGCATTCGCCGATCGCGTATAACCCAGGAATATTGGACTCACCCCATGAGTCAGTCACCACCCCACCAATGGTGTAGTGTGCTGCTGGCCGTATCGGTACTGGGCCTGCGGCCATCGGATCGTGGCCCTGTTGTCGAGCCTCACGCACAAAAGTTGGGAAGCGCTTCTCTAGTGCTTCCCTTCCGATTGGCCGAGCATCCAGGTAGGCCTGACCGCCATGGCGATACATGGCACGAGCCACTTTGTCTCTGGTGGCGAGCTCTCCGGCGGGATCGCTCGCAAAGAGAAAGCGCTTGCCCTCCTCATCGACAATCCAGGCTCCTGCTCCGCGGAGCGCCTCTGTCGCTAGCGAAAGTGGAGATTCCGACAACGCGATGGCGGTCGGATGGAACTGCGTGAATTCGAGATCTGTGGCGATCGCCCCCACTCGATAAGCACTCACAATTCCGATGCCAAGGTTGGCGTTGGGAGAGGTGTGATCACCCCAAAGTCCGGTAGCGCCGCCAGAGGCTAACACGATGCGAGGTGAACGCAGGAGCGTCAAGGCGTTCTGGTGGCCGATCATGATGCCAATCACGCCGTTATCGTCATTGATGAGTTCGACCATCGTGCCATCGATCAGCGTCACGTTGCGAGTGGCCCGTAGGCGTGTCCCGAGGGCGCTCATGATGGCGGCACCGGTTGCATCACCATCGGCGTGCCAGATTCTCGGTCGTCCGTGCCCAGCTTCGCGCTCAGGCTGCGTCTCAAAGGCGACACCTTGATGCTGAAGAAACTCGATGGCGTTTGGTGCCTCGTTAACGAGAAGGGCGACGCGCTCGGGGTCATTTAATGCACCTCCCGCCGCGATGGTATCGTAAAGATGTTCGGCGGGGTCGTCATCGGCGCCTCGAGCTGCAGCCATGCCCCCTTTCGCCCAGTGGCTGGAGGTCATGGTAAAGCTTCGGCTGACGATGGCGATGCTCAATGTCGATGGTAACGATAGCGCAACGGTGAGGCCAGCGATACCGGCACCGACCACGACCGCATCGAAGGAGAGGTCGTGACTCGGCGTCATCTGCATCATTAACCCCATGCGCGTAACCCCGGATCGACCATCCGTTCAACAGCTAATCGTGCCTGGGCCGCGATCTCTTGGTCGACGTGAACCTCGCCGATGCGATCTCGCAGCGTCTCGACCAGGCGCTCGGGGGTGACGCGGTTCATGTAGGGGCAACGTGCCCGAGGATTGACCGCCTCGAAGCGCACCGCGGGGTTGGCATTGATGAGGTCGGACATGATGCCGATCTCCGTAGCGACGAGGACATGGGTGGCCGTGGAGCGTTTGGCCTCCTCGATCATCTGGTTGGTGGAGAGGATGCGTACCCGCTGGGAGGTGGGCCCGCCGCTGGCGTCGGCGAGTTGATAGAGTGCGGGAGTGGTACAGCCACACTCTGGATGGATCATCAGGGTGGCGAGAGGATTCTGCGCCATCTTGTCGGCCAAATGTTGGGGGGTGATGTCTGCGTGGACATGGCATTCTCCCATCCAGATATGCATTCCCGGGTGGCCAGTCACCCGTTGTACGTAGGCGCCGAGAAACTGATCCGGTAAGAAGAGTACCTCGCGATCCGGAGGAATTGAGCCAACAATCTCAACGGCGTTAGCGGAGGTGCAGCAGACGTCGGCAAGGGCCTTGACGGCAGCCGAAGTATTGACGTAGGCCACGACGATGGCCCCTGGGTAGCGACGCTTCCACTCGATCAGTTCTGCGGAGGTGATGGAGTCAGCAAGGGAACATTCGGCATCCTCGGCCGGCAAGAAGACACCCTTGTCGGGTGAGAGGATTTTGGCGGTCTCCGCCATGAAGCGCACCCCAGCGAAGATGATGGTGGTGGCATCAGTATCACGCGCTCTCTGTGAAAGGTAGAGGGAGTCGCCAGTGAAGTCCGCGAGCTCCTTGATCCAAGTTGGTTGATAGTTGTGGGCGAGAATGATGGCATTTTGCTCTTCAAGCAGCTCGGAAAGTTGCTCCCGATACGCCGTCATATCCTCCGGTGGTGCAATTATACTCATGATGAGCATTAGTCTAACGACCGTCGCGCGGGTAGCTACCCCTGGTGCTTACGAACGCGATAGAGAAGAGCCGGTCTTCCAAGCGTCTGATTGACGGCGATGTCGATCGGTTCGAGGTAGCCGGAGTCGAGTAATTTGCGGCGAAAATTCTGGGTATGAAGGCGTACTCCGAGCAGCATCTCGGTGCGATGCTGCAGGTAGGAGAGTGTGAAGGCTTCCGGTTCGATCTCCTCGATCACGGGTCGCCGATCCAGGGAGTGGCGAATCGCCGCCAGGGCCGTGGCGATGAGGCCGAGATCGTATCGGGAGACCTCGCTGCTGGCGACTCCGCCACCCTGGTTGATCCTGTCGGAGGCTTCGTCCAGTCTGGTCTCGGCGTGACGATGGTCCTCCTCGGGGAGGAGATGATAGAGGGGCGTCCAAACCAGGTCGTCACCGTTGATGAATTGACTGGTGGTGAAGCCGTAATAGCAGATGTCGATCGCTGGTGGGTGTTGGCTGAGATCTTGGTCCGCACCACACTGGGTGAGGGGCGAGATGGTCAGGCCTAGCGTGCGCCCTAGGAAGCGGTCGGCGTAGTGCGTGAGCGTGACATCGAGCTCCCCAACACCAATGCGTAGCAGCGAGAGGCTTGTGGAGGATCGGCTGAGCAGTACGTGAGGTTGTTGGCGGGAGAGCAAAAAGGGTACCACTGCGATCGAGATCGACGGATGAACATGACACGGGTTCATGACACAAACGTTACTCGCTTTAGCTGTCTGTGCCAGGTGACGCTAGATCATCCAAGCCCAGTCATCGCCTGGTGATGGCGATGGTGTCGGCTTGGCTAGAACGTTGCGGCTGCTACCGTTCGGGCTGCATTCCCGTTCAAACCATCGGGTCAAGGCATTGACGAGGTCGGCCGGCGGCGTCGCATGAGCATGCAGTGCCCGGTGCAGATCAGCACCTTCGCTGGTATCGAGATCGTGAGCTACAAAGTAACCAGTGAGTAGGCAGTTTGCCAGCGGTCCTCTGTTGTAATGCATTGGACTGTGCACAAATGCCCAGTGGTAGGCCATGGCTCCGAGGAGGGAGCGCAGTTCGTGGCTGGAATGTTCGTGGTGGTAGGAGCGTGACCAGTGGATGAGCTGGTCGGTGGGCATCGGTTTGGCGATACCATATCCCTGGCCAAAGTCAGCTCCAAGGCGGGCCGCAACCTCAGCAAGGACCGGGTCTTCGATGCCCTCAACGACGACCTTTTGGCCAGCGTCGGTGGCAGTGAGGATGAGGGTTCCAAGGAGGTTGAGCACCCGTGTGGGGTGTGTCTCCAGCCGTGCCGTGAAATGATGGTCGATTTTGATGAGGGTGGCCGGAATCTCTACGAGCCGTAACCAGTTGGAGTAACCTGATCCCATGTCGTCGATCGCCAGTTGGACCCCAAGGTTCAGCAGCTCTCCAAGGCGCTTGGAGTCAGGCATCAGGTGCTGGCGGTCGGTTTCGAGGAGTTCAAGCACGAGTCGATGAGGAGGAAAATCCCACTTCATGAGCGTCGTGGCGAGCCAAGAAGGGAGCTCAGGGTAGTTCAATGTGGCTGCATCCACATTAATCGTGAGATCGATCAGTAATCCAGACGCGCGCCACTGTCGTTCAGCCGCAAAGAGGAGCTCGAGGCCCATCCGGAACAGATGATAGCGTTCACCCGCACCAAGAATACTGAGAAATCTGTCGGGCGCTATGATGTTGCCATCGGGTTCTACCAGCCGAGCGAGTCCTTCGACCTTGACAGGCTGGCCTGTATTGAGATCAACAATGGGCTGAACGAACATCCGCAAACCGCCAGACAACAACAAGCCTCGATAGCCGATAGCCTGCTGTCTTGCCAGCACATTGTCCGGGGTTGCGATTCGATACAACAGGTTCTCCCAGCGCTGCTTGAGATTCCTGTTAAAGCGATCCATCCACGCCGATGAAAACTGTCCTGGATAGTTACCGGTCAACAGCAGGAGAGCGACGGGTCGACCTTCGACATTCTGGATGGGGATAGCTACTGCGGAACGGAGTGCTACGCCCTCGTTCGAAGGCCACGAGCCGTAGATAGTGTCGTCGGCGATACGATCGGTTACCAAGATGCGCGCGTCACGCCAGGCCCGTGAACACAGCATCTGACCATTACGGTGGTGAGGGTCGATGGCGACCTGTGCACCGGGGCTGTTCATCTGCTCGGCGAGTCGTTGTCCTCCTCGGCCTGCGTATGCTTCGATCAGGAGGCTATCGCCACCGCCCTGGCGGGCGAGACCGATGGCGGCGATCCCAGGTAGCTGTCCGACCATGTCGAGTTCCGCCTGGATGCTGTCGATCCATAGTCCGTCGACCCCAGGGAGTGGCTGAGCAAAAATATTAAAGTAGGTATCGGTCGTGGCGGACAACGCCCGTAACTGCGCAGCAATATCGTCGTCGACTCTGCGATTGATGATTCCAACGATGTCCTTGATTACACGAGGATTGATGGGCAAACGGTTGATCTGTTCGGTGAGCGCACTTCGATAGCTGTTGACGGAGTCGACTAGGTCCGCAGCGAGTAATCCGGCGAGGGCGTGGGCGGTGCCAACCTGTTCCGCTTGATGCTCAAGAGCGCGTTTCTCGAGGTTGCCGTCGAGCAGCGATTCGAGATGAGCGGCCTGGTGATGCTTGAGTACACGGTACTCGCTCTCGCTCAAGTGAGCGAGAATGCTTGCGCCGAGGGGGGATGCCTCCACCGCTCCATAGAAAGCCGTCACGGCATTGGTCACCAGCTCTGGGGTCTCGGAGACGAGTGCTGCGAGCATCATTCCTGCCTCAACTCCATAGGCAGAGGAGGTCAACGCTACTGGTTGGAGCTCTTCGGCTTCGATCTCTGGATCGGATGCGAGCCTCCACCAGCGGCTGCGATGGCGTTTGCGTTGCTTGGCGATGTACAGTGCGGCATCGGCTTCACGCATCAGCGCATCAGGTTCGGTTGAGGTGTCGGGAAATGTGGCGATACCAATGCTCATGTCCACTGTTACTTGATGGTCTTGGCCGAGCACAAAGGGAGTGACGACGGCTTCGTGCATGCGTTCTAGGACGATTTCGAGATCGTTCCCGCCCTGGGAGGGGTCGAGCGCGTTCAGAATCACGAGAAACTCGTCCCCACCCAACCGGATGATGGTGTCGCCTTCACGGATGAGGTGTCGGAGACGTTTTGCGAGTCCGACAAGCAGTTCATCGCCGGCATGGTGTCCGAGGCGATCGTTGACTGGCTTGAAGTCGTCGAGGTCGATCACGCCAACCGCGAAATGGTGCCCCGTCTGTCGCGCCAGTACAATAGCGGCATCAAGGCTTGCGTTGAGTACGCGGCGATTGGGGAGGCCGGTGAGGGCATCATGATCGGCGAGATAGCTCAACTCACTCTCACGCAACTTCTGGTCAACCATATTCCTGGCGATGGCGGAGATGTACTGAACGTGACCCGCCGTGTTTCGATGGACCATCAGCACCATCGAGAGGGGGACTTGCACCCCATCAGGTCTTTTGATGCTGAGTTCTCCCTCCCATCGCCCGAGTTCTGCGGCCCGTTGCACGGCGATGCTAAAGTGTTCCTGCCCGACGGTGTCACCGATCAGTTCGAAGAAATGCCGACCCTCAGCTGGCGTGTCAACGTCCAGTCCGACCAGCTGTCGACCGCCGTTGTTGAGATAGATGATTCTTCCGTTGCGATCGGTGATGCCGACGCCATCGGAGGTATCATCGAGGATAGCGAGCAGACGACGTTCTGCGTCGACCGCTGCTCGCTCATCGGTGAGGTCAATCTCGACTACCACAACTCCAGAGATCGTGTGCAGATCGTCGACCAGGGGTGTTGCTGAGACGTGCACCCAACGCGTGACACCAACAGCAGTCTGTTGGAGAATCTCCCAGTCCGGCAGCTCCTCATCCTCCGCGAGATGCTTGGATTGCTCAAGCAGTTGATCAAAGTGTGGATCTCCAAGAAGTATCGTGGGATGTGAGCCGTGGATCTCCTCGCGGTTCATGGCGAATAAATCCACCAGTCCGTCGTTAAACCACGTGATGCGACCGTCCAGGTCGACAATGAAGACGGCTTCCGAGATCTGTGCGAGTGCCGCTGCCAATCGATGGTTATGTTGGTGCTCACGAATCTTGGTGATGCCGGTGGCGAGGTCGTTGGCCAGGCGCTCGAGGAGCAGTCGCTCGTCGTAGTCGAGGATGGGTTTGCGTCCAAAGTAGACGACCAGGATAGCGTCAAGCTCACCTTGACAGCGGATAGGGAGTGCGTGGACACCAACGAGCTGGTGCGCCTTTGCAGCGCTCCGCCATGGTTCGTAGTCTGGATTGCGCAATGCATGGTCGTCATAGAGGGCAGTGCCACTTCGCCACGCGTGGCCGACTGGTCCTTGGCCTGCTGGGGAATCCCCACGGATTGAGACCTGAACCTTACTCAGATAGGAGACATCTCCACAGCTGGCGATCGGACGAACCGTCCCGTTACCGTCTGGACGCCCGATCCAGGCGAGACGTACGGGAGGCATTTGGCAGATGAGCCCACAAACCTTTTGGAGAAACTGGGCCTCGTCAGGGCTATCATGGATCAGCTGGCTCGCCTGTGCGAGGAGCTGTTGGAGTTGGTTGTTGCGTTGGAGATGGCGCCCATTAGCGCTACGTTGCAGACCATAGCCAACGCCCGCGACGAGCACGACCGCCAACACAATAATGATCACAAGTTCGGTACCCATCGGGTTAGAGGAGCCTATCGGGGTGGGTTTCGTAGAGCGACAAGTTCCACCCGTCACCTTGTCGGCAGGTTCGCATGTCTTATTATCGTACTACCATCGAGATACTTGATCGAGGCGTGGGGTAATATTCGGTTTCATCGTGCGCGCAAGTCAGGATCGGTTGCTGGGCCCCCCAGTAGGTGACGAGAACCGATGGTCGCAGTTGGATCTACGGTCGTAGTTCATGGGTGGTTCGGCTGCGCCTCTCGTGGATCGGCGTGTTGGTTGGAGCGATGGGATACCCGCATCAGCACACCAAGAAGGACATAATTGGCCAAGAGCGATGATCCTCCATAGGCCAGGAAGGGAAGGGTCATACCGGTGAGCGGTAGTACGCGAATGACACCAGCCAGGATGAAGAAGGTCTGCAGGGCGAGAATCACCGTCAAGGTCATGGCGAGCAGGGAGCTGAACTCACCGTTTGCTCGTAGCGCTATCCGGATTCCAGCACCGGTGAGAAGGAGGAACGAGATGATGATCGCGCTGGTGCCAAGAAGGCCGAGCTCCTGGCCAAAGGCGGCAAAAATGAAGTCCGAGGTGGCTACTGGTACGGTCGGGTGGCTTAGCCCGAGACCAGTACCGCTGAGTCCGCCGATCCCGAAGGCGTATTGAGCCTGAATCAGCTGATAACCAGTCGTTGCGGCGTATTTCCAGGGATCGAGCCAAACCGTGATCCGCTGGTGCACCTGCGGCAAGAGCGCACCGCCCACGATGAGTCCAAAAACGAAGGTGATGGCTCCAAAAAAGAGGTAGGTACGGTTGCCCGTGCCGATCCACATGACCAGTACGAAGGTGACGAAAATGAGCAGCGCAAAGCCGACATCTTTTTCCGCTGCCATGATCGCGAGTGCAATGCCGAAGGTGAGTGCAATGGGGCCAAAACGTCGGAGACCACCCCCGCGAAGCCGAGCAAGGAGATCCTTCTTTTCAACGATGAGTGAAGAGAGGAAGATGGCCAGGAGGAGCTTGCCGATCTCGACAGGTTGGAAACTGAGGCTACCAAAGTGAACCCAAAGCCGTTCTCCGCCGATGTCTTCACCAATCCCGGGAATAAGGGGGCTGAACAGAAGGCCGATACCCGCGATAGCGAGTAGATAGCGGTAGCGGTCGAGCGAATCAGGGTTGCGCACCAACACGATGGTACCCACATAGGCCAATACGGACACCAAGGTCCAGATAGCCTGCAGGTGGGCCTCCTGGGTATCGAGCACCCCGATCATCACAAAGCCAAGACCGTTAAGGAGCGCTGCGATGGGCAAAAGGATGGTATCGGCGTTGGAGGCGAAGTAACGATTGGTGACGTGGGCACCAAGGGGCGCCAAGACGACGATCGCGAGCCAGGGCTGGGCGAGGGTGATATGCCCATTGGGGTGGAGCCCGAAGTAGCCCAGCACCCATGCAAAGATGGTGATCAGGTCAGCGACGATGACGAGTTCGAGCTCACGCCGACGCCGTTCATAACCGCGTGTGCGGATCCCCACCTGCTCATTTGTTTTCACGCTTTAGACTATAGCCTGGCGGCTGCGCGAACGTGAGGAGTGAGATGTCCCAATCCTTTGAGGTTCCCTATGAACCTGAGTCACGTCGTACTTCTCAGGCATCATCACGGTACTTCAATCGCGAACTCTCCTGGCTCGAGTTTGGCGCAAGGGTGCTCGAGCTCGCGGCGGACGAGCATCTTGGTGCCTTGGCAAGGGCGAAGTTTTTCGCTATCTTTGGATCCGGTCTTGACGAGTTTTTCCAGGTTCGTGTGGCTGGGCTGAAGGATCAACTCGTCTCCCCTTTTACGATCCGCTCGACCGATGGTTTAACGGCCCGTGAGCAGTTGCGTGCCATACGGACACGGCTCATTCCCATCCTTGAGGGTGCCGAAGAGAGCTATGAGAACCAGCTCGTGCCTCGCTTGGCTGAGCTAGGGGTGCAGATCGAGCGGGTGCGGTCGCTCCCTGGATCAACCAAAGAGCGCCTTCGCCGTAATTTTGAGGCGGAGCTGTACCCAGTGCTGACCCCTCTCTCGGTTGACCCCTCCCACCCCTTCCCCTACATCTCGAATCTCTCGCTCAACTTGGCGGTTGCGGTGCGCGACTCCGCAGATCATGAGGAGAGGTTTGCACGGATCAAAGTGCCGACGAACTTTCCACGACTCTATCCGATCGGCAGTGGCTCCTTTGTCCTCATCGAAGACCTGATCCAGACCTTTGCTGGGCTGTTGTTTCCGGGGATGGAGATAGGTGAGAGTGCGCTGTTTCGCGTGACTCGAAACACAGACCTCGTCCTTGAGGAGGGCGAAGCTGATGATCTGCTGGCCCTTGTCGAGACCGAGTTACGCCGTCGACGCTTTGGACGCGCCGTCCGTCTTGAGGTGGCAGCCGATGCATCGCCGGCCATTCAGTCCCTTTTGATCGACGAATTGGAGTTACACCGCGACGATGTCTACTCCACCAGAATGCCGCTTGACATGCGTTGTCTGTTTGAGATCTACGACCTTGGCCTCGAAGGAGAGCGCGGGCCAAGGGCAGCGGGTCGTACGCCGCCACCCTTCTCCCATCTCGACGGGGAACCGACGGACCTTTTTGCGGCGCTCAAGAGTAATGACGTGCTCGTCCATCACCCCTACGACAGTTTCTCGTCTACCGTCGAAGCCTTCGTGTCTGCCGCCGCCACGGATCCAGATGTCTTGGCGATCAAGCAGACCTTATACCGAACCTCCGGAGATTCCGCGATTGTGGGATCGTTGATCGATGCGGCCGAGAGTGGCAAACAGGTCGTCGTGATTGTGGAGGTCAAGGCACGCTTCGACGAATTAGCCAATATCGGCTGGGCACGCAAGCTCGAGGATGCTGGTGTTCACGTCGTCTATGGGGTCGTCGGCCTGAAGACGCATTGTAAGGCGATCATGGTCATTCGACGGGAGAATGGTACCTTGATGCGCTATTGCCATCTTGGCACCGGCAACTACAACGCCAAAACGGCGAGAAGTTATGAGGATCTCGGGCTCTTTACCGTCGATGAGGAGATAGGGCACGACCTCGGGGAGGTGTTCAACTATCTCACTGGGTTCTCGCGACCGTCACATCTTGAGAAGCTGGTTCTAGCGCCGATGGCGCTACGGGCGCGTATCACTGAATTGATCGAGCGAGAGACGGCCCGAGGAGATGAGGGGTTTGTCACTTTCAAAGTGAATGGACTCGTCGATCCGGGTGTGATCGAGGCCCTCTACCGAGCGTCGCAGGCTGGCGTGGAGGTCCGGGGGCTCGTGCGAGGTATCTGCGCTCTCAAACCTGGGGAGCCGGGCTTATCCGAGAACATCGTTATCCGCTCTATCGTGGGCGAGTTCTTGGAACATTCGCGAGTGTTTGTCTTTGGAGACCCCGAGGATGTGCGTTCAGAGGTGCTGGTGGGTTCCAGCGATCTCATGCAGCGCAACCTCGATCGACGTGTCGAAGTCCTGTTTCCTTTGGAGGACTCCGCACTCCGTCGGCGCGTCATATCGATGCTCGCCCTTGAGTGGCAGGATGACACCAATGCCTGGACCCTCGATGCTCAAGGAGGTTGGCAGCGATTACCCCCCATTCGTGGAATCTCCTCCCAGTTGATCCTCAATGGTACTCGCCCAGAGGAGGCGGTGGTTCATGGCTCGTGAACGCGAACTCAAGCGCCGCCCGCAAGACCACGAGGTGGGTTTGGAGATGGTGAGGGCGATTATTGCCCTGGGGGGTCAACAACTCTCCCACAGCGACCCCGAGCAGCTAACGTCACGGTATCTCGATAGCCGCGACCATGCGTTGGCACTCGGCCAGGTGGGGCTCCGTGCTCGTGGTCGTCAGGGGCAAACTCCCGCACGGTGGACTATCAAAGTTGGGGCGTTGCCCGATCAACGTGGCGTTAGCGAGGCAGCGGAGTTTGAGATAGATGGGTCCTGGGATGTGATGCCGCCGGTATTGGTGGTGGCACTCCGTGGTGTTGGGGTTGCTGACCAGCTGGTTGAGATCGCTCGGTTCAAGACACTCCGTGAACGCTGGGTCATCGACCTGTCGGGGGTTGAGCTCGAGGTCTGCCTTGATGCAGTGACGGTCGAGGCTCCACAACCGTATGCATTTCTCGAACTCGAGGTAGAGGCGCACGAGCGAAGTGTCCTCGACTGGCTGGGCGACGAGTTTGCACATCTATTCCCGACGGTACCTCCGAGTTCCCAATCAAAGCTCGCCACTGCACTCATGGGTGAGACCCAATACACTCTGGGCCTTGCATCCCCCAGCCAATCGAGGCCCGAGCTCGGGCGTCGATTGGTGCAGTTGCTTGATGGAGTCGATTGCCAGTTACCACCATGGGCGGCACGCAGAACGGCGCACGAGGGATGCTGAGCCCCACCAAGGAGATGAATGGGGTTGTCGTCGCTGCCATGGATCTGGGGTCGAACTCCTTTCATCTGGCCGTTTTCCGGGTACGGCCAGATCTGACCCTCGAGCCGGTTGCCAAGGAAAAGGAGATGCTTCGACTAGGTGAGCATGTCTATCGTGACGGTAGCTTCAGTGATGAAGCGATCAGCGCGGCAGTTCGGACCGTGGCCCAGTTCCACGCTATTAGTGAGAGCTTTGGTGCCCAAGTCATCGTCGCAAAGGCAACAGCATCCTTCCGGGATGCCGAAAATGCCCAGGAGCTGATCGATGCGATCTGGGCACGCACCCGAGTCAAGGTGCAGGTCATCAGCGGACACGAAGAGGCGACGCTGATCTTTGATGCGATTCGTGCTGCGTGTCATCTCGGTTCACGACCGGTTCTTGGCGCGGATCTTGGGGGAGGCAGTCTCGAGCTTATGCTCGGGGATCAACGGCAGTTAATCGCTGCGAGGAGTCTGCGGCTTGGTGTTGGTCGTCTTCGAGCAAAGTTTCACGATGAGCACCAAGCTGCGATCAGGGACTATGTAGCACGGGAGCTTGGGGAGCCGCTCGCGACCATGACCGGTTACCTTCCCACCCGTTTAGTCCTGACCAGTGGGACGATGAACGCCATCGGGCGACTCGCACTAGCACTCGATAGCGAGCACGACGACCGCGACGATGGACTGTTGGCCAGGGCTGTTGGGCGATCGGCCCTTGAACAGGCAGTGGAGTTGATTTTGTCCACGCCTGAGAGTGAACGATCGACGCTAAAGGGAGTGGATGAGCGTCGAGCAGCGACGGTGGGCTATGGCGCGATCATTCTCGGACAGGTGCTCCGTGTCACGGCGCTCGATGAAGTATGGCTGTGTTCCTGGGCGCTACGAGAGGGTATCGTATTGCACGAGGCGCAGAGCCAAGAGCACTTTGCCTTCGCCATCAACTCCGCAGAGCTCAGGGCTGATTCGGTACGAGAGCTCATGCTGCGCTATCGTGTGGATGGTCGTCACGCCGCCTTCGTGGCAAGGTTTGCACTTCGCTTATTCGATGAACTTTCGCCACTGCATGGCCTCGCGCCTGAGGCGCGCGAGCGTCTTGGGGTCGCCGCTCAACTCCACGACATTGGTGCCTTTATCAACCGTGATCAACACGATCGACATGGGCAATATCTCATCATGGCGTCACCTCCCAGAGGATTTAGCCGACGTGAGATCGCGGTAATTGGAGCTATTATCGGTTCGCATACCAAAGGAGAGGTGGAGGCACCTTCGGATCTTGATCCTTCTGACTTGGACGAGATCCAATTCAGTGCTGCACTCCTTCGCCTCGCCGATGCGCTCGACCGATCACATCAGCAGCTGGTCACAGATCTCCAGTGCAGTATCAGTGCGGCCGCCGTCGAGCTCGATCTACAAGCCAATAGTGATCTCAGTGCGGAGCGGTATGCACTACGCCGCAAGTGTCGACTCTTTGAAGGTAAGTTTGCACGTCGGCTTCTCGTGACCATCTCTGAGGTCGGCGGATCAACGCATCATGGTTAGGATGGTAGAGAGAATGGATCGGAGGAGACTGTGCCGTATCCGGTGGTAGGAGTTTCGCCTAATCAACTTCCTGAGTGGAAAGCCCTGGCAGCGCATGCCAAACAGCTGCAACAGACCAATCTCGGTCGCCTCTTCGCCGAGGATTCCGACCGCCTCGGGTGGAGCACCTTCGAGGTGGGACCGTTGCACATCGACCTGTCGAAGAACCTGATTCAACAAGAGACGCTTTCCCTCCTTGAGAACCTGGCAAGGGCGAGGTGCCTGCCAGAGGCGATCACCGCCATGCTGACTGGTGAGCGTATCAATGTCTCCGAGGATCGTGCTGTGCTCCACACTGCCTTGCGTAACGGGGCGACGTTGTCGGGCCCCATCGACGGTATCGAGGTAGCGGTTGCGGTTGAGAAGGTACTCGCGCGGATGGAGCAGTTTGCGCGCACCGTGCGGAACAACCAACGGGTGGGTTGTACGGGAAAACCGTTCTCGGCTATCGTCAATATTGGCATCGGTGGCTCGGATTTAGGTCCTGCGATGGTCACGAAGGCGCTCTATGACTTCAGCGATAAAAGCCGCGACATGTATTTCGTCTCCAACATCGATCCCATCGCTATCGAAGAGGTCTTCCAGCGTTGCGACCCCGCGACCACCTTGTTTGTCGTCGTTTCGAAGACCTTTGGAACTCTTGAGACGCTGACGAATGCAAAGGCTGCACGCCAATGGATCCTGCAAGCGTTGGGTGAGCATGAAGATGCGGTCGCCAAGCACTTTGTAGCGGTGTCCACGAATGGAGAGCTCGTCGCCGAGTTTGGTATCGACACCGATAATATGTTCGGATTCTGGGACTTTATCGGTGGGCGCTACTCTGTCGATTCGGCGGTTGGTTTGACTATCATGCTCGCGATTGGTCCAGAACGTTTTCGATCGTTTCTGCGTGGGTTTGCGAGTATCGATCTGCATCTGAGAGAGACTCCGTTGTCAGAGAACGGTCCAGTATTACTTGGGTTGTTAGCGGTCTGGTACCGCAACTTCCTGGGCGCACAATCGCAGGCCATCCTCCCGTATAGCCAACGATTGTCGAGGTTCCCCGCCTATCTTCAGCAGCTCACGATGGAGTCCAATGGCAAGTCGGTTCGCATCGACGGGGCAACGGTTGACTATGACACGGGCGCGGTGTATTGGGGTGAACCAGGTACTGACGGGCAACATGCCTTTTATCAGCTTCTCCACCAGGGAACGGTGCTGATTCCCGCAGATTTCATTCTCTTTGCAGAACCCCTTGGCGGTCCTAACGCGCAACAGGATCTGCTCTTTGCAAATGGCATTGCGCAGACGAGGGCGCTCGCTTTCGGGCGCGACGATGCGGAGCTGGAGAAGCTAGGAGTACCCGCGCAACTACGTCCCCCGAGGCGCATGCCTGGCAATCGCCCGACTACTACGATCTTCGCGCAGCGTTTGACACCAGAAGTTCTCGGTGCGCTGATCGCGCTCTACGAACACAGTGTGTTTACTCAGGGAGTGATCTGGGGCATCGACTCCTTCGACCAGTGGGGTGTCGAACTCGGCAAGGAGCTCGCCTCGGAGCTCGCTCCGATCCTTACCTCCGCTACCGCTCCAGCGCTTGACGCCTTGGACGCGTCGACGGCCGATTTAATTGCACGCTACCGACATATGAGAGGACGACCTACATGACCGATCACAAGCAGGATTTTGGAGGGTTGCGTTCGCCGGACATCTTCGACGTCGCATCGAACGCTCTGCGCTTCTTAGCCGTTGATGCCGTTGAGCGTGCGAACTCCGGTCACCCAGGAACCCCACTCGCAATGGCACCCGTTATCTATCGACTCTTTACGCAGTTTCTCCGTCACGATCCAGCACAGCCGGATTGGGCGGATCGGGATCGGTTTGTCCTGTCCGGTGGACACGCGTCGATGCTGCTCTATGGCGCGTTGCATCTCAATGGTTACGATCTTACGCTGGAGGACCTACAGCAGTTTCGCCGTTACCCTTCGCGTTGCCCAGGCCATCCCGAACGAGGGATGACCCCAGGCGTGGAGGTTACCACCGGTCCACTTGGCCAAGGTGTTGCTAACGCGGTTGGGCTGGCCCTGGCCGAGCGCATGGCTGCCGAGCAGTTCAATGTGGCGCAAGCACCGGTTGTGAATCATCGGACCTGGGTGCTCTGCGGCGATGGCGATATGATGGAGGGCATCGCATCGGAGGCCGCATCACTCGCCGGGCATCTACGCCTTGAGAAGTTGACGATCCTCTATGATTCCAACGCCGTCACACTCGATGGGCCGAGTGAGCTCTCCTTCAACGAGGAGGTCGCCGCGCGGTATTTGGCCTACGGATTCCGCATCCTGCGTATCACTGATGTCGATAATTTTGCGCAAGTGGATGCGACGCTGCAGATGGCGATGCAAACTCGTGGTCAGCCCACCTTGGTGATCATGAACTCCCATATCGGCATAGGGAGTCCGTTCCATGATGATCATCGCTCTCATGGTGCTGCCCTCGGTGCCGAAGCGTTGTTGTCGACCCGCGAACAGCTGCAATGGGTGCATCCACCCTTTGTGGTGCCTGATGAGGCCTATGCCAAGTGGCGTCCGGATCGAGACTCTGGGTATCGTGCTTGGACGCGGGCGTGTGAAGAGGCCGCCGTGGTTGATCCGCTTCGTTGGTCAGAGTTCAAGCGTCGCGTACTCGACGGCGAGTTAGGCAAAGTTCCATTCGAGTGGCCCTCCTTTGATGATGGAGCCTCCATCTCTACTCGTGTTGCGCTTGGGCAGGCGCTACGTGCCGCAGCTTTGGTGACTCCTGAGATTGTCGGAGGGGCAGCGGACGTCGAGAGTTCCACCGAGACTCGACTCGATACCCAAGTCACTTGGCCGACCTATGCGGGGAGGGATATCTATTTCGGTGTTCGCGAACATGCGATGGCTGCTATCACCAATGGGATTGGTGCCCATGGTGGATTTCTTCCCTTCGCGAGTACCTTCTTTGTCTTCTCCGACTACCTCAAGCCGGCCCTACGGCTCTCCTCGATCATGGAGCTCCACACCCTCTTCATCTTTACCCATGACTCCATCGCCCTTGGTGAGGATGGGACAACGCATCAACCGGTCGAACAGTTGGCAGGGCTTCGTGCCATGCCCGGAATTGTGGTACTGCGGCCCGCCGATGCTCGGGAGACGGCGGCGAGTGTCGCGTTTGCGCTTGGTAGAGATGACGGTCCTACTGCCCTCGTCCTCTCCCGTCAGGGACTGCCAGTGCTGTCTGGAACCAAGACGATTGACATGACATCCTTGGCGGGCCATCGTTTACGAGCGGGTGCGGACGTGACGTTGGTGGCCACCGGATCAGAGGTGAGTCTTGCACTGAGCGCGGCCGAAGTACTCCATGAGAGCGGTGTTGATGCAGGGGTCGTATCGGTTCCCTCTCTTGAACTTTTGCGAGGGCGTACGGTCGCGGATCGTGACGCACTGCTCGGTGCTGTTCCACGGATCGCCATTGAGGCGGCATCGCCATTTGGTTGGTACGAATTTGTTGACGCTGTCATTGGTATGAATCGTTTCGGAGGCTCTGGGCCCAAAGATGAGGTTTTGGAGGCCTTTGGCTTCACCCCGGCTCAGGTGTCCGTTGCGGTCCAGGAAATACTTGGAGGTAAATAATGCAAGGTGTACGTTCACTAGCGGCTCTGGGCCAGAGCGTCTGGCTCGACTCGATCTCGAGGAAGTTGCTTGATTCTGGGACCTTGGCCCATTACATCACTGATGTCGGGGTGACGGGCCTCACTTCAAACCCATCGATTCTTGCCCATGCTATCGGTCACTCTGACGACTACGACCAGGCGCTCCACCACTTTGAGTCAGAGGGTGTACTCGATGCAGAAGAGATGGTCTACGAGCTTGCTATCGTCGACCTCACCGATGCTGCAAAACTTCTCCATGGGGTCTGGGAGCGCAGTGGCGGTCGGGATGGTTTCGTATCGATCGAGGTCCCCCCTGAGTATGCCAACTCAATGCCAGAGACGATCTCGTGGGCACGGCGCCTCCGGAGTCGTTTTGCTACTGAGAACGTCTTGATCAAGGTTCCAGGAACGGAGGCGGGCGCGCAGGCCATACGTGATCTGATCGCCGATGGTATCGGCGTGAACGTTACCCTCCTCTTTGGGGTAGAGCACTATGTTGCAGCCGCGACCGCCTTTCTCGATGGTCTTGAGCTGCGCCAACGAGCGGGCCTGAGCCTTGATGTGCCCTCGGTCGCGTCAGTCTTTGTCTCTCGGTGGGACTCGGCTGCCAATCCGAAGCTGCCACCCGAGCTTGTCCAGCAAACAGGGCTAGCAGTGATGCAGGGTATTTGGGCGGCTCATCTCCAGATACTAGCGACAGAGCGTTGCCAAAAGCTTTGCAATGGCGCGGATCGCATGCAAAGGGTACTCTGGGCTTCAACCTCGACGAAGGACCCAGCGTATCCTGATACCTTCTATGTCTCGGCACTTGCGGCTCCGGGAACGGTCAACACCATCCCAGAGACGACGTTGCTTGCATTTGACGATCATGGCCAAGTTGCCTCGGTCCTAGGAGACAACGCCCTGGAACAATCACAGGAGTTGTTTGGCCGTCTGACGAGTGCGGGGTTGGATTTAGAGGAGTTGGCGAATGAGCTGCAGGTCCAGGGGGCTAAGAGCTTTACCGATGACTGGAATGCACTGTTGGACTCCGTCGGGCGCAAGCTCAAACACTAGTGTGCGTTTGTGGGTTCGGTAGTCATCGTTCCCTCAAGGCTGCGCTGAAAGCGCGTTCTGCCTTCTTTTCACCCGTTCGAGAGCAGACGGGTTGGTAGTGATTCCTCCTCGAATCCCTCGCCGCTACGTCGGACGGAGTAGGCTCTCTTGTCCTTGATTTCGGTCACCGCTTCGACCAATGTCGTACCCTTGAAGACAAGGCCAGTACCGTCCTCGGTCGCGTAGCCGTCAGCGAGGGTTCCGGCTGCAATCAGCTGTTGAAAGAGTGGCCGCCGTCGCGGTTCGGAGTCGTAGTGAACGCCGTTCGAGTACGGGAGGAGCGCTAACCCATTGGTCACCGGGGTGAGCTCTGGGGAGAAGGAGTCGGTCGTTCCTCCCTGGTGCCAGCAGAGGGAGCCGGCGGAGACCCCGCCAAGCACGACACCAGCCTGCCAAGCCCGCATGAGGGCGGTATCGAGCCCGTGGAGACGCCAGAGGGCCAGGAGATTCGCGACACTCCCACCGCCGACCCAGACGACATCGTGACTGAGAAGGTAGTCGTCAAAATCATCGACATTGGGCATCGGGAAGAGTTTGAGCAGACGAACCGGAATCCCAGCCGCCTGTCCTGCCTCGATCATGCGGAGTCCTTGCGCACTCCCGTCTCCCATGGCAGTGCCGATATAGACAAGGCTTGGTCTGGTGGCACCGCTCAATTCGATTGCATGATGGAGAAGGGGTCCAAAGGCTACCTCAGTGCGTTGTCCGCGGATCAATCCGCCTGAGGTCGCGAGTATCGTGGGCGTGCGCTCTTGTGTCATGGGTCCATTGTAGGCACTATGGCAAGTGCGGGCACTATGGCAAGTGTGGGCACTATGGCAAATAGTGCCTTGGCTGCTCGAAGGCCCTAAGATGTTGGCATGGCACAGTTACTCGAGGTTCGGCCAATTGGGGAAGCGGAGACTGATCGAGCGGGTCTCGTGTTGCGCAACGCGTATCACCAAATCTATCCTCCCGGTATTGAGGGTGGGTACATCGATGAGGTGGCCCAAGTCAAGCAACGCATCGGCCATGCAACGGTTCTCGTCGCTCTCATGGATGGGGAGGTGGTGGGTTGTGTCTCACTGGTGCTCGATGAGACCTCACCGTTGGCTGAAGGATTGCGCGCTGGTGAAGCGGGCATTCGCATGCTTGGAGTGACTCCGGAAGTGCACCGGCAGGGCGTTGGTCAAGCCCTGGTCGAGGAGTGTCTCAGGCGTGCGCGAGCTGTACGTAAGGTTGCAGTCATACTTCATACGGATACGCGCATGGACGCCGCACAACTCCTTTATGAGCGCCAGGGGTTTCGTCGCCTACCAGAGCGTGACATGAGCTTTCCCGGGGTCGAGCTGATCTGTTACCGTCGAGAATTGCTCGATGCCGTGTCCGGGTTGCCTAGTTGGCCGACATGAGAGCGGCCCTTGGTGTGGTCGGCGACACCTACCCCTCTCAGACAGAGGAAGCCACCATGGGTGGTGCAGCCATCATTGGCACCACGAGTGGCGTGGTCTGATCGGCCTGGGATAGTTTGGAAGGGTGGCGATCGTCATCCACGAGGTCCACTTACTGTGAAGGAGTACCATGAGAATCGAGCCTGGAGCACTGACATTTGCGCAGTTGCAAGCTGTTCGGGAGGGTGTTGACAGCCTTGAGCTACCGGTGCAATCCTGGGAGCGTATTGGTGCTGGAGCCGCTACGGTCACGGAGATCGCCGCGGCGAGTGCCCCGGCCTACGGTATCAATACGGGCTTTGGACGTTTGGCAAACACACAGATCCCTCCTGCTGAGCTCGAACTGTTGCAACGCAATCTGGTTCTCTCACATGCGGTTGGCGTCGGAGATCCTCTCCCCGCCACGGTCGTTCGCATGGTCCTCCTGCTCAAGATCGCAAGCCTCGCACAGGGGTACTCGGGCGTCTCTCGTGAGCTCATGGAGATGCTGATTGATTTTCTGGTCAACGACATCCTCCCGGTGATTCCATCGCAGGGATCGGTAGGCGCATCGGGCGATCTGGCTCCGTTGGCACATCTCGCTACTGCTCTCATCGGGGTTGGTGAGGTGCGTTGTCACGGCCAGACGATGTCAGCTCTGGAGGGATTAGCAACGCTTGGCCGGGATCCAATTGTGCTCCGACCGAAAGAAGGTCTTGCCCTACTCAACGGCACCCAGGTATCCACCGCCTTGGCACTTGAAGGGCTTTTTGCTATCGACCGAGTAACGAAGGCGGCCGTGGTGACTGGCGCGCTCAGCGTTGATGCCGCCGCGGGTTCGGTCGTGCCGTTTGATCCGAGGATCCAGGAGGTCCGTGGTCATAGGGGACAGAAGATAGCGGCTGGGGCCTATCGTAGGCTGCTGGCGGGTTCGGGAATCACGCAGTGGCATCAGGACTGTGAAAAGGTCCAGGATCCCTATAGCCTTCGATGCCAGCCCCAGGTGATGGGAAGCGTCTTTGACGTCTTGCAGTGGACAGGCGAACGACTCATGGTCGAGGCAAATGGGGTCTCAGACAACCCTCTCGTCTTCACTGAGACGGGTGAGGTGCTCTCGGGGGGAAACTTCCATGCCGAACCAGTAGCGATGGCCTGCGACTTTTTGGCTATCGCGGCGAGCGAAGTTGGGGGTCTCGCTGAACGGAGAATCGCCCTTTTGATTGATGCAACCTTGAGTGGCTTGCCACCGTTCCTTGTCCGTAACGGTGGAGTCAACTCTGGCTTCATGATTGCCCATGTGACGGCGGCTTCACTGGCTTCTGAGAACAAAAGCCTCGCCCATCCAGCATCGGTAGACTCACTACCTACCTCTGCGAACCAAGAGGATCACGTCTCCATGGCGACCTTCGCAGCGCGTCGGTTGACGCCATTGGCGCATAATGTAGCCACCATTATTGGGATTGAACTGTTGGCGGCTGTCCAGGGTATCGAACTGCGGGCACCGGTGACGACCAGCCCCACGCTTCGCAACGTCATGGACTGCCTACGCCAAGTCGTGCCGCACTACGATGTTGATCATTTCATGGCACCCGACATCCAGGCGGCGCTCGAACTCGTTGAGAGTGGGGAGATTGGTACATTCTGCCCTGTTGCCTTGCTGAATCTGTAAACCCTAGACGATCATGCCGTACACGGCGTATGGCCGCATCAGTTTCGTTGATGCGCGACCTTGCTCGGACGATTCCGTGCGGGAGTCAATAGAGGTGCTTGCTGCCATTATGCGCAGTCGAACTGCTGGAAATAGCGCAATAAGTAGTAGTAGAAGCACTACATGTGGTGGTAACGCCGCGTAGAAAATGGTGGGGGATGCTCTGTTGATAGCGTGGACGTGGCTACTGTTGGAAGAATAACTAAACCCAGTGGAAAGATGTAAGAAAACTCGTTCGTGACTGTTGGACCCGATAGAATAAGTGAGTTATTTGGGGTGCCAGTACGGAACTGGGGCAACCTTACCAAGGAGGGTGGCAATGGCGCAACAGGTCATAGGAAGACCAGTACGAGTACCCACGCGTGAGGTCTGGACTGGCGGCTCCCAGGAGCTGGTCACTTGGTTACTCGAACACCCTAGCGCGATTAATGATGCGCTCGATTTGGAGTTATCTACGGTTACTCGAGGTCGCAGGGGCGCGGCCATTGCCCCTGACTTGCTTGCAGAGGATCCAGGTGGAGGTCTTTGCGTTCTTGAGGTAGCACTCGGCCGTGCTGGCAACACAGGACTTGGACGATTGGTCACCTACGTCAGTGCCCTGCAGGCCGAGATGGCCGTATGGATCGTCGAAGAGATCGCAGCTGAACATGTGGCTGCCATGAATTGGTTAAACCGCAGCGGTATTGCAAGGTTCTATCTTTTGCAGCTGCAGTGTTTTAAGGGACCCGAGGGAACGATTACCCATCTCATCACCCGTGTACTTGGGCCGTCACCGTTGGTGCGTTCAGCGGAGTCGGAACGGCGACGTATGGTGGAGCGTAGTGACTTGCGATTAGCGTTCTTTGACCGTTTGTGTTCACAAGCGAATGCTCCAGTGATGGTGTCCCCGAGGAGGGGTATGACCTCGGTGACGCATCGGCTGACCAGGCTTGCCGGGGTGACCTACAATTTTGTGGCCGATGCGGCCGAATGCGGTGCGGAGGTACGAATTGCGGGGGTAGGGGAGCGGCAACGGGAGGCGCTCGTGATCTATCAGGTTCTCTTCAAGCAGCGTGACGCGATCGAGGCCGCCCTTCATCCTGATGTGCTTGTATGGGAGTCGCTCGGTTCAGGACACTATCGGATCGCCTCGATGATTGCGGGAGGTTACGATGCCCCTGAGAGCGATTGGGATGAGATCCAAATCCAGCTTATGGATGTGATGGCTCGGCTTCGCAGCGTCATGAAGAAGTACTTGCACAAGTTGTAGCCGGTCTTGGCGCTCGCTCACGCTGGGGCAACGGTCCTGGTCCTTGGAACTTGACCCAGGGGTTCACAGACTTGGCCCTTGTGCGCCCACGTGTTTCGACGAATGGGACAAGCATATTGATGCTGGGTACATCAACAAGGGTTCCAAGGACGCTGCCGACTTGTGCACGTTCGTGGAACGAGAAGCGCAATCTAGCTATTTCGGCAGTCCAGCCATATCGGTGCTCCGACGGTACTACTTCATTGCGAAGAGCGCCCGCTCGCGAGCAATGACCAACGACAAATGCTGGTGTCGGAGGCGGGACTTGAACCCGCACGACCTTATCGGTCACTAGGCCCTCAACCTAGCGCGTCTACCTATTCCGCCACTCCGACGTGAGAGATTCATACTACCAACCAACAGGCCTGGGGACCTACGCATCGCTGAAGTTTTCTGTATGAGTAGGTAGCGCCTTAGTATGCGGAGACCGGATAACATACTAGAAGGCCACCGAGGTAAGGGGAACGCACGTGCCACTCTTGGAAATCAAAGATCTACATACGCATATTCGGTTGCGTAACGGTGAAGTCCGGGCAGTCGATGGCGTAAGCTTCGATGTCAACGTTGGCGAGACCGTCGGATTGGTTGGGGAGTCTGGCTCAGGTAAAACAATGACCGGCATGTCCATCCTTGGACTGCTGCCAACTGGCGGTTACATTCCCCATGGTGAGATTCTCTTCGATGGCGTTGATCTTACGAAACTCTCACAAAGCGAGATGCGTAAATATCGTGGTAATGACATCGCGATGGTCTTCCAGGATCCAATGACGTCCTTAAATCCGGTGTTGACGATAGGCGACCAGATCGCCGAGACGGCGCGCCTGCATCTCGGCATGAACAAGACCGATGCTGAGGCGAGGGCGATTGAGGTGCTCAACATGGTTGGCATGCCAAACCCAAAGGAGCGGCTCACCTACTTTCCCCACCAACTCTCGGGAGGACTGCGCCAGCGTGTGATGATCGCGATGGCACTCACCTGTGATCCAAAGTTGCTTATCCTTGATGAACCAACGACGGCACTCGATGTCACCATTCAAGCACAGATCCTTGAGCTCCTTGAGGATCTGAAGGAACGTCTTTCGATGGCGATGATACTCGTCACCCACGATATGGGTGTGATCGCTGGACGTGCTGATGATGTGGTGGTGATGTATGCGGGCGAGGTCGCCGAGTTCGCTTCCTCCAAGGATCTGTTTCAGAACCCTTATCACCCCTATACTGAAGCCCTTTTGGCATCAATTCCACCCTTAGAGGGTTCGATCCCTGAGCGTCTCTACTCGATCCCTGGGTTGCCGCCAGATCTTAGCACTGATTTAGTTGGTTGCCGGTTCGCCCCACGCTGTCGTTATGTCCAGGATCGATGCCGAATCGAGGAGCCACCATTCGAGACGCCTGATGGTTACTCACACCCGTTCAGCTGCTTTTACCCGGTCTCTGCACCGGATCGCGTCCCGGTGAATGTGATCAAGAGAGATCAGGCGAGCTCGAAGACGGATCGTGAGGCGATTATCGAACTCGATCACGTGGTGAAGGAGTATCCTGTGACAAAGGGTGCCCTTGTCCAGCGCCATATTGGTACCGTCAAGGCGGTGACTGACGTGACGTTCTCGGTCTATCGTGGCGAGACGTTTGGAATCGTCGGTGAGTCCGGTTGCGGCAAGACGACGACGGGTTCGATGATCGTCGGCCTAGAGGATGTCACTGCTGGAGATATTCGCTTCAAAGGTCGCTCGATCATCAAGGACAAGGGTCGGTACTTGAAGTCGGTGCGTCGGGATCTTCAGCTCATGTTCCAAGATCCTTACGCCTCGCTCGACCCACGAATGCGGGTTAAGGATATCCTCTCTGAGCCGCTGACCATCCACCATCTTGGCAGCCAACGTGAGCGTGATGCGACGGTTGCGCGGTTGCTCCGCGAGGTCGGACTCTCGCCGTCGGCCGCTGACCGATATCCGCATGAGTTCTCCGGTGGTCAGCGACAACGTATTGGGCTTGCTCGGGCCTTGGCGCTACAGCCGGAGGTCATCGTCGCTGATGAGCCAGTGTCGGCACTGGACGTCTCCATTCGCTCGCAGGTGCTAAACCTCATGAAGGATCTCCAGGCAGAGCACGATCTCACCTACATCATTATCTCACACGATCTCTCCGTTGTTCGATTCATGGCCGACCGAATCGCCGTGATGTACCTTGGCAAGCTTGTAGAGCTTGGAACAGAGGCAGATATCTTTCAGCGGGCTAAGCATCCCTATACTCATATGCTCCTCGATGCCGTCCCAGAGGCGAACCCGGAGGTGGAACTAGCTAAGGAGCATGGCACCGTCCGTGGCGAGATCCCCTCCGCCATTACCCCACCCTCCGGGTGTCGTTTCCGTACGCGTTGTGCCTTTGCCCAGGATCGATGTTCAGAGGAGCAGCCGGATTACACCCAATATGGGCAGGAGCACTATGCAGCCTGCTTCTTTCCGATGGCGCGTCCACCGCGATTTGCCGAAGTTGAGGCTGCTGGCTAAGCACTGGTCGTGATCGCTATGAGGCTAACCTCCGCGTCTGTTGGTGAACACATTCGCAGATGCTGACGGAGATGGCGCCACCGAAGTGGGTAGATCACACGGTGATGGAAGGCTGTGATGTTTTGCCCGCCATTGATGGGTGAGCCGCAGAGGGTAATGACTCGTTCTGGTAGGGTATCTGGCTGGCTCTATCGGCTAAGGATGGTCGTTGGCTCGCCGCCGCCTGTGATTGACCCTCTTTGGGCGCATTGACACCCAAGGTGGGCAAGGCCCTCGTCGCTATAGCCGCGCCTCGAGGTACTGACGGTGGCCTGATGGTTGTGGGGGAGTAGCCTACTACGCACTACCGGCGATGTTGCGAGCGATCGAGTTTCTGCACCTCCGGGGAACCCGCTCATTGACGTTACTGTTCAGTGGCAATATTGGCGAGAGTCCTCCGACGGTGGCAAATGGTTGCAGGCCAGGCATAGCTTCTCGTTGTGATGTGGGTAACGATCATGGTCGTTGTGTGAGTGGAGAGGGCGGGGTAGAACCAGCTTTTAGCGCCCGCCTTCGGTGCTGCATGGTGGAACCATCTGTTGGAGTCCTAATGCAGCGGATTGCATTGGTTGGTCAACGGCGTCGTTCTCTTGTATTGCGTGGGCCGCGTTGTGATGGTAAGTAGCTGTTCCCATAGAGACGACGAGGATGGGTCCGAATAGCTGGTTGTTACCTTCATCGCCTGTCACCCTTGGCTGTGGTGGCAGGTTCGAAATCTCCTACGGAAGGCGGTAACACGCCGCTCCTTCAACCAAGCGTGCTAAGAAGCATGCTTAGCCATCAGTAGCAAGTCAAACCCGTTACTTGGTGGGGCACGCCTTTGGATCCCACCAGCTGATCGGCTCAGAGGCGCTCCAAAGGTTGGTGTTAGCGAGCTGGGTCACGCTCTGAAGATTGCTGGAGGAGCCGCTGCTGGTTGCACTCGAGTTAGACGATGATGTGCTGCTGCCGGTGCTTGAGGAAGAACTTGCTGCACTGGGTGGCGGGTCGACGGCGACGGTCGATCCTGTGGTAAGGACGACATCCGCTGACTGCGAACTGGAGCCTTCGGCCATAATCGCTTGTCCGGTCAATGAAGAGAGCACCTTTTCCCCCATTGCCAAGTCGCCAGGTCGATACCGCACGACTGCTTCAGAGTCGGTTCCGGCGTAGGTGGCGTTACCGATCGAGTCGATCTTGTAACCAAGAGTTCGTAAGCCCGAGGCCGTTTGTGCGGCCTCGTTCGTAATACCAGATCCGTTCAGGACTGAAACCGTAACGGACCCCGGTGATACTGCCTGGTAGTCCACCGCACTCGACCCTAGGAACTTAGATATTTGCGTAAGATCATTGGGCTGATAGGGAAGGACGATCGATCCAGGAGCCTGATAGTTACTGGGGTTGGCAAGATCATGAAAGGTACCATTGGGAATGATCACCGGCAAGGTGGTCGTAGGAATGGAGCCAGGACTTACGTGCGAATACGTCAAGGCCAGTGACACGAGATCACTGAGGCTGAAGCCTTGGTCGAGCTTCAGTGCGGGGAGAATAGAGCCCAACAACGCGTTAGCGTTCAAGGGATTGGATAACGCCGATGTCTTGATTTGGGAGGCGAGAACTCTTAAGAAGATGTGCGTTCGTTGAATGCGACCAAGATCACCGGTCCCATCGTACTTCCATGTTCCCGTCGTTGGGTCATAGTAGTACAGATGCCTCGCGCGAACGAGCGCTAACGCCTGGGTACCGTTGAGATGCTGACATCCGGGTTGCGTGATATTGAGTCCCGAATAGTAGTCCTTCAACTTGGTCGGGAAGTCAATAGTGATGCCGCCGAGGGTATTTACCACTTTTTCAAAGGTGTAAAAGTTGAGTTCCACGTAGTGACTGATGGGAATGCCAAGGTCTTGTTGGATCGCTTTGACGAGCATCGTTGGGCCAAACTTGCGATTGAGGTAGGTGTCCTCGGCGGAGTTCAGCGAATCATCGACCCGCAGCTGTAACCCAGTTCCACCGGGCATGGGCATCCAAAGATCTCGCGGTATGGAGAGTAGATAGGCTGAATGCGTCGCTGGGTTAAGGTGCAGTACCATGGTGACGTCGCTGCGTCCACCTCCGACTTCGGAACACGTGCCGAAGTGGTTGTTCTGTTTTTGATAGAAACTCGAGTACTTCTTCAAGGTGCAGCGGCTATTGTCACCGACGAGAAGAATATTCTCGGGCTTTCCACCCGTGGCTTGCGTGGTGAGCCCATCAACGTGGACGCGACCTATCTGGTCGTAGCGGTAGTGGACATAGACATAGCCGCTGACCCCTAGGATCAGGATCAGTACGAGAAAACCGACTAGTGCGGTGACCAAGCGACGCCTACGGCGCAGTTTGGAGGACTTGACGATCTTTTTTTGGTGTTGATGAGTCACGATTCGAATAGGTTAGTAGGCGTCATTGCCATCGGCGCAGTCGGAATCTCAGCTCCCCTTAACGGCGCTGTAGGCGAACCTCAAGTGCATCGCGCAATGCGTCACCAATGAAGTTGAAAGCGAGGACGGTAAGGACGATCAGAAGGCCGGCAGGATAGATGAGCCACCAGTAGCCATCGTAGATGTAACTGACGCCGCCAGAGAGCATCGAGCCCCAGTCAGCCGCTGGTGGTGCGAGACCAAAGCCAAGGAAGCCAAGGGTCGCCAGGATAAGGATTGAGTTCGCCACGGTGAAGGTTGCCTGCACCACGACCACGCCGATGGTGTTAGGGATGATATGGCGCATGATTGTGCGCAGGCGTCCCCCACCCATGATCCGCACGGCACGAACGTATTCTCTTGTGCGCAGGCTGAGCGTCTCACCGCGCACCAACCGTGCCGCCGTGAGCCACGAGACGATCGAGATGGTGATGATCAAGAGCAAAACCGTCGGGTGATAGATCGTTTCGAGGTAGAGGAGGATGAAGATGGTCGGTACCGCGAGGAGCACATCAACGATACGCATCATGATCGTGTCGACAAAGCCACCGAGGAACCCTGAGATGGCTCCCCACATGGTTCCGATGACCGTTGCGATGATGGCAGAGATAATGCCAATGATCAGGCTATCTTGCCCGCCTGTCATCAGCCTTCCCAGGACGTCGCGTCCGCTCGGATCGGTGCCAAGTGGGTGGCCGGCACCCGGTGGCAGGTTGATATTGTAGGTCGCGACTGTCGTGTCGGAGTGGTAGAAGATAGGCCCCGCGAAACTAAAGAGGATGAGAAGAACAAGTAGTGTCACTCCTAGGATACCGAGTTTATTATCGAAAAATGATCGTAGCAGGAGACGCCAGGCTGAGCCCGAGCCCGAGACTTCTCCGCCATCGGGTGTCGAGGGGAGATTGGTGCCAGCGAAGGGAGCGGCAAACTCACGCTCAACTTCGGGATTGAGATCTTCGGTGATCGACATGATGCGAAGCTTCCTTCCTAGTAGCGTACGCGGGGATCGAGCGCCGCGTAGGCGATGTCGGCGAGTAGGTTTCCAACTACGGTAGCGATCGCCACCACCAGTGTGATGCCGAGGGCAGTGGGGTAGTCCTGACTGGTGAGCGCGTTGATGTAATCAGAGCCGATCCCCGGATAGTTGAAGGTGATCTCGGTCACAAGGCCGGCAGTTAAGACGGCGGGGAGTGTTAGGCCAATCAATGTCACAATGGGGATGAGTGAGTTGCGTAACATGTGCTTGAAGAGCACCACTCGTTCTGAGAGACCTTTGGCCCTTGCGGTTCTGATGAAGTCTTGGGCGAGTGACTCAATGGCGGAGGAGCGCATAAAACGCGAGTAGCCAGCGAAGTTGACCAGTGCCAAGGTGGCTATCGGAAGGATCAGGGCCATCGGTTGACTTAAGATCTGCCCAACTGTCGATCCCTGCGGCGCCTCGGCGGGGAGGAGGTGCAGGTACTCGGAGAAGCCGAAGATGAGTAATTCACCAAGGAAGAAGGTTGGCATGGCATACAGGATGAAGGAGATACCAGTGATGCCCTGGTCCGCGAACTTGTTGCGGCGAACCGCCTGAAAGATGCCAATCGGTACCGCGATCACGATCGAGATCAGTAGTGCGACGCCAACCAGGAGGAGGGACTTTGGTGCATCACGCTTGAGGATCGAGCCGACAGATTCGTTGAGTTTATAGGACTGACCTAAGGTGTGTTGCCACACCACTTGATAAAGGTAGTGCCAGAGTTGAAAATAGAAGGGTTTGTTCAGGTAGTTCTGAATGATGAAGGCATGAACCTGGGCTTGCGACGCATGGAAGCCGACGATCGCGCGTGCAGGGTCTGGAAGCAACGTCTGCAGGATGAACATAATAACTAATACGCCGAGCACTACAATGAGCGACTGAATAATTCGGCGAATGGTGTAACCAACCATGGCTTCCCCTCTAGCAGCAGTAGTAGATGTCGCCAGCACAATGACGACCCTGACCTGCAGCGTAGCAGCTATTGGACAGGGCCGTCATTGGCATGGCACGATTATTATTTAGTGAAGTACCAGTTCTCAGGTGTGAGGTCCAGGTACGGGTTCTGGGTCACGCCACCGAGCTTGCTCGATACCAATGAGATGGCGTAGTCGGGCGATGGCTGGTAGATCACAGGAAGCTGCTTGACCATGTAGTTTTGGTATGCGTCAAGGGCGGCCTGTGGATCAGACGACGTGTGGGTAGCAGCAATCAACGTGTTCGCGGTATTGCTGGAATAACTTCCAAAGTTCGAGCCAGATCCACTGCCGAAGAGTTCGCCACCGGATGGGTAGTTATCCGGGCTGTACTCCCAGCCACCGGCCCAGTTCTCCATCTCCCACTTACATGAAGCTTGTGATGGAGTACAGGGAGCGGCGTTTGTGATCACCGTATCGAACGTTGCCGACGTCAGGTTGATGGTGATCCCCGCCTGCTTTGCGGCAGACGCGTACGCAGCCATCTCCTGGGTCACCGAGCTGTTGCCAGAAGCGTACTGCAGGTTGAGGTTGAGAGCCAGGCCCTTCGAGACACCAGCACCACACTCGGTAGCCGCAGACCCAGGACTCTCACAGGTCATCACGCCATTGACCATCTTAAAACCATGGGAGGTCAAGAGGTTCTTGGCGGCGGAGACGGAGTAGGGATACGGGTTCGACTTGGAGTTCGCATCTGCGAAGGGGTTCGCAGGTGCGAGCGGTACTGGTGAGTAGCTCGGAACCGCATACCCCTTCAAGAAGGTCGAAATCCACGCAGGCTGATCAACCAAGTGTTGGAGTGCCTGGCGGAAGTAGAGCTGCTTGAAGAGCGGTCCATAGGTCGGGTTGTTGTAGTTCTCTACCCAGTAGTCAAAGCCGAGATCGATCCAAGGCTCCACCTTGTAGCCGAGGGACTCGACGTAGGGCTTCTGCGAGAGGTCAGTAACCGGCAAATAACCATAGGTGATGGCGTTGTTGCCGGCGCGAAGGACGTTGAACTCAGACGAATTGGAGATGAATGGCAGTTCAACGAACTCTGACAGGCTTGGCTTGACCGGACCCGAGTAGTCGGTGTTTGGCACAAAGACCGCCTTGCCAGCGGTGGTGAAGCTCTGCAGCTTCCATGGGCCGTCAACGACGGACCAGATGGGGCTGGTGGCATACGTGGAGAGGTCGCCGGCTTGGCCGTTCAGGAACTTATAGACTGCCTGTGCGCCACTCGTGGTGGTATCGGGCAAGTTGGCCGCCGTCGGGCTCGGCGCCGGTTGTGTGAGCGAGGTACGATCCCATGCCATTGGCAACGGAGTGATCTGTGAGAGCTCGTTGTAGGTGAACCACGTTGGGCTGTAGGACTTGCTCAGCTGAAACACCACGGTCGAGGCGTTCGGGGCTGAGTAGGATACGACGTTATCGGGGAAGTCGCCGGGTACGTAGGCCGCCCAATCGGTCTTGTTCGCCTTCAGGAGGTTCATCCAGAAGATTACATCGCGCGAGGTGACCGACTCACCGTCAGACCACTTGTACTTTTTCAGGGTGATGGTGACCGTCTTGTCGTTGTTCGAATAGACCGGCGTGTTGGCCAACGACAGGCTGGTGTTGAGCTCGGCCTTGTTTCCAACTCCAAAGTAGTACAACGGGCGGTACATGAGCGTCTGGAACTGCGCAAGGTTATCGATAGAGAAGTCGGTGCTCGGGGTCAGCGGGAAAATATAGTTCGGATTCGCCCCTGAAGCCTCTGCGAAGTAGGCAACTCCACCCTTGACTTTTGTTGTCGAGGGTGAGCTACTCGAAGTGGACTTCGTACTCGTTGAACTCGAACCACAAGCCGCGAGCAGCATTGCAGCCGCAGCGGTGGTTCCGATAATTGCGGCGGTCTTCCGCCTTGACGTTTTCTTCATTGGTTCCCCAATTCCTCCCATGTATCTCGTTCCCGTGCACTCCTACGCGCAGGGGTCGAAGCTATGTTACGCTATTTCTGCATGGAATGCGCCACCCCCTCGGGGAGTTCTTTGAGATTTCACACAAAACTTTTCGAGTTCGAAGGTAGTTGATCGCTGAATATGCAGGGGTTCAGGGACTTTGCGTCACGCTGTATAGTTTAGAAGAACATAGGTTTAAGGAAACCTTAAGGTTATTATCAGATTGGATGAAGTTTGGGTACCGATGAGGAGCGTTCGAGTGCGCTCATACTGGTCCTCTGCATCGCTGCGACCACCATCACCACACTGCCTGTCTTCTTAACTGGAGCGCTGGCGGTGGTGATCCGACAGCATCTGGGGTTGAGCTCGACCGACCTAGGGTTGCTGGTCGCAGGTTTCTTTGCGGCGGCTGTTCCGAGTTCACTGCTCATAGCCCCTCGAGTCGCAGCGATCGGGGCCGAGCGTATCATGCGGGTGACGGGGTTCGCCGCAACGACTGCGTTGGCGGTGATCGCCGGCGTGGGGGATTCCTTCGTCGTGATCCTCGGCGCTCTCGTCCTGGCTGGTATCGCCAACGGAGCGATGCAGCCGGCGGTCAACCTCTATCTCACCAGTCGCGTGCACCTTGCGAGACAAGGCTTCGCTTTCGGGGTCAAGCAGGCGGCGATCCCTGTCTCCACGCTGCTCGCTGGCATCTCGGTGCCCCTTGTTGCCCTCACCTTTGGTTGGAGGTACGCCTACCTTGGGGCCGCGATTGTCGCCTTGACGGTGACCGTGTTACTCCCGAAATCGCAAGGGATGCGCACCGGCGTTCGTGGGGGGACCGCGAAGACGACGGTGGTGCTCAAGCCGTTGATCTTCTTGGCCATCGGTATCGGACTTGGCGCGGGCGCGGCGAATGGACTCGGTGCCTTCTTTATCAGCTCATCAGCCCGAATCGGTGGGGCGGTGGGTACCGCGGGCTATCTCGCCTCTCTTGGTAGTCTGGCGTCACTGCTCACCCGAATCGTTTCCGGCTACCTAGCGGATCGTCGTAGTGGTAATCATTTTGTGGTCGTGGCAGCCATGCTCTCACTTGGTGCACTCGGTTACCTGCTCCTCTCCTTTGGATTGCGGCCATTGGTGGTCGCTGCTGCCGTCCTGGCCTACGCTGCTGGATGGGGCTGGAACGGGGTCTTCAATTACGCCGTCGCACGTACACACCCGAATGCGACCGGCCATGCGACCGGTATCACGCAAGCTGGTGCCTTCGCGGGTTCAGTCTTTGGCCCGCTGGTCTTTGGCATTATCGTTGACCACTTCGGTTATGCAGTTGCTTGGCGATTCGCTGCGGCCATGGTGATCGTTGCGGCGGTGGCCGTCATGGTAGGGCGCTCTCTACTCATCCAAGAGATTGCGACCCGCGACGAGTGATGGTAGCCGATCACGTCGCTCATGGCCAGTCAGCCGAGCCATGGCCAGTCAGCCGAGCCATGGCGTGAGATCGGCGATCTCTTGGGTCAGCCACCGCTGCCAACGCCGATGGGTCGGGGCCCGCAGCGCCGCTGCGCAACCAGCGCCTACAAGTGCACCAGCGGCGACATCGCTCGGCCAGTGGAGGCCGGAGTAGATTCGTGAGCCAAGCACACCAAGCGTGAGTGGGCGAAACAGGCATGCTAACGCAGTTGGATGAGCTCCAAGCCCCGCAACAAAACCTACCGATCCTGCTGAGTGTGTAGAGGGGAACGACTGAGAGGGACGATGGTCGACCAGGCTCGAGATTGCCGGGTTGGGCGATGCAAAGGGACGCGTTCTAGGGGCTAGTTGTGCGATGAGGCGCGCACCCATGACGCTCGCGGCACCGGTGAGGACCGAGCGGATGATCGCCGTCCGCGTCTCTAAATTCGTAGGTTTGAGCCCATACCAGGCAGCGATGAAGCCAAGGGCGTAGATCTCGGGAGCATTTGCTGCTAAATACGTCGCCATTCGATCGAGACGTGGCCACCTGCCATGGAGCTGCGCAAACGCATCGATAACATGTTGATCGGTGTTGGTGAAGAACCGATAGGGGTCGTGCGAGTTGGGAGTGGATGCGATCACGCTAACACGATAATCAGCATGGGACCTCGGTGTCGCTTGCCGCGTCCGATTGCACCAAGTCAGGAGTTGGGAATGACTGACGCCCACGAACCCATGACCGGCCATATTGAACCCGTTTGATGACCCAAAAATGGCTCGTACCCAGCTACGGATTTCGGTGATGGTGAGATCCAGAGCGCTTGGCACCCGGCGGTCTGCGCAGGTGAAACCCGTCATTGATACCGCAGCGCCCTGGCCCGCCAGTTGTCATTTGCGAGCTCTCGTCAGCGATGTGGTATGGGTCAGCGCTTCACTATCCTGTGTGGTTCCGCCTGCCCTGCAGCATCGATAGACAGGCGTGCATCGGCCATGCGATGGTGCAGCCAACGTGGGTCTTTCGCCGGTGGAGCTAAGAATCGGTCCATTTTGGAGGACGCTTTTCAAGAAAAGCCGCCATACCCTCCTGCGCATCGTGCGTCTGGGACGCACCTGCCATCGCGGCGATAGCGACGGAGTAGGCATCGACGACAGGAAGGTCGAGCTGTCGATAGAGGGTACTTTTCCCAAGAGCCTTCGAGTACCGAGAGCCTCTGCTCGCACGATCGAGCAGGTCAAAGGTGGCCCGGTCTAGCTCATCGGGTTCCACCACACGGTTGATCAAACCCCACGAAAGAGCAGTTGGGGCATCGATTGTGTCGCCGGTTAAGGCCATCTCAGCCGCCCGTTTACGGCCGATGGTGTGACCGATTGCTACCATCGGGGTGTGACAGAACCAGCCGCCCTTGCCGCCAGGTGCAGCAAAGCCTGCATTCGACGATGCGATTGCAAGATCACAGGTAGCCACCAGCTGCGCTCCCGCCGCCGTGGCAAGTCCGTGGACGCGGGCCACCACCGGCTGCGGCGTGCCGATAATGGTGAGCATCAACCGAGTACAGGCCTCTAACAACCGGTGCATGTAGGCATAATCTTGACCCGCCATCTCAGAGAAGTCATGACCGGCAGAGAAGACTGGTCCATTCCCCGCCAACACCACACCGCGAGCGTCGGAGGCTCGTGCCTCCTCAAAGGCCTCCGTGAGCTCCTCCATGTGCGCAAGCGAGAGAGCATTGCGCTTTGATGGTCGATTCATCGTGATAACCAGAAAATCACCCTCAGCCTGGACGGTAACATGTTGGCGTGGCTTGTTTGTCATCGGACCCCCTTTGGGACGCATTCTACACGATCGATTCGTGCGGGGCAAGGATTGCGACCATGGTGCGGTCCGATACACTCCAGGTGAATAGTGACGACAGGGAGCAACGGGTTCGAATGCGTGATGGGAGATGCTATTGGTAATCCGACAACGTCTTGATGTCGTCTTGCAGCGTCGGGGCTTAGTGCGTTCGCGCGCACAGGCCGACCTTCTAATCGGTGATGGGCAGATCCTCGTGAATGGCTCCCTGGCGACCAAGGCTTCACGGCTTGTAGCCACCTCCGACGCCATTGAGGTCCTTGGTTCGGCCGACTGGCATCCTCGTGGGTATGACAAGCTCGCTGGAGCCTTGGAGGATTGTAGGGTAGTCACGACCAACAAGGTGTGTCTTGATGTGGGCTCATCGACTGGGGGTTTTGTGAAGGCACTACTCGACACCGGCGCGGCGTCGGTGGTGGCGGTCGATGTGGGTACTGCACAACTCGATGCACAACTGCAGCATGATGCGAGGGTTACCAGCTATGAACAAACGGATATACGTACCTTTGCTTGGCCGTTGGCGACCGCTCCCGAGCTCATCACGGTCGATGTGTCCTTCATATCCATTCGTCACATCATCGACGCGCTTTGCTCCCTGTCGAGCCCCGGTACCGAGCTGCTCATCCTGATCAAACCACAGTTTGAGGTAGACCGACGGATCGCCGCCAAAGCTAAGGGTGTGGTCACTGACCTCACGATCCATGCTGAGGTATTGCGGGCGATGCTGGTGGACCTTGGCGAGCACGGCTTGGTCGTTACCCAGTTGGTACGGTCCAGGAGAAAGGGGTCGAAGGGCAACCAGGAGTACTTCGCGTACGTAGCGACCCCCACCCCGCCGTCGATGCCAGCGGTCGAAGACCTTATCGCTGATGCACTGGTAAGGAACTAGGCTCTCTTGGAGATGAAGACCTTGGGATTTGTGCTACACCCCGCCCATGCTCAAAGTAGCAGCCTCTTTCTTGAGGCCAAGAGCTATCTCGCGACCCATGGTTGTGAGAGCACACAACTCTTGGCGGCCGAAACTGCACAACCCGAGCTTGGCCGAACGGAGTCAGAGCCGTGGACAAGACCCGAACCGAGCGTCGATGCGGTGGTCAGCATCGGTGGGGATGGCACCATGTTGCGTGCGATGGCCTGTGCTCATCGCCAAGGTGTGCCCGCGCTCGGAATCAATCTCGGCCAGCTTGGCTACCTTACTGAGGTTGAGCCGAGCGAGATGATTGACGCGTTGGCCTCGATCATCTCGGGAGAGTTCACGGTCGAGGAACGCCTTGCCCTCTGTGCCGAATTTCAAGTTGATGAGCAGGTTCGTCAGATCATCTCCTTTAATGAGGTGGTCGTTGAGCGGGAGGTCTCCGGTCACGTCATCCGCGGCGATGTCCTCCTTGGCGGTAAAACGTTCTTGCGCTACGAAGCGGATGGCCTCATCATTGCGACGCCCACTGGTTCGACCGCTTATAACTTATCCGCCCGTGGACCCATCATCGCACCGAGTCTGCGCGCCATCATTCTCACACCGCTCTCGCCCCACATGCTCTTCGATCGTTCACTCGTACTCGATAGCGATCAGCGTATTGATTTCCATCTCGCTCGAGGACCCAATGCATCGGTGATGGTCGATGGGCAGGTCGTTCACTCACTTGCGCCGCTTGATGCCGTTTCTATCTATGCCCATCCTGCGCCGGTACAACTCATTCGTGTCGTCGATGTACCCTTCTACGATATTGTGAAGCGGAAGTTTCGACTCAATCACTCCGAAAGTATCCCCGATGCTTGATTCCCTGGTAGTCGAGAATCTTGGGGTGATTGAGTACGCGGAACTTGAGTTCGAAGCGGGACTCGTCGTCATTACTGGCGAGACAGGAGCGGGCAAAACCTTGCTCACGACTGCACTTGGTCTCTTGTTGGGGGCGCGTGGCTCTCCCGAGCTGATTGGCCCCTACGGAGAAAGCGCGCGCATCGCTGCTCAGCTGACCGAGCGTGAGGGACAGGTGCTGTTGCGGCGTGAGCTGACAATGGCGGGGAGAAATCGAGTCCGTATCGATCGCGAGGCGGTGACGCTGGGCGAATTGGGCGAGCGCATAGCGCACGAAGTCGAGATCTTCGGACAACATCTCGCCGCGACTTTAACCCAACCGTTGGCCCAACTTCGCATCCTTGATCGTTTTGGTGCCATCGACGACACGGAGCTACGGGAGCTTCGAGCTCGCTCATCCAGACTCCAGGCCGAGCTCTCGGAGATCCGGGAACGTGGCGGTGAGCGTCTACGCCGCCTCGAATTTCTCGCGTTTGAACTGGCTCTCCTTCGCGATGCCAAGCTTGAGGATCCCGAGGAGGACACCAAAGTCGAGGCGGAGATTGCCCGGCTTGCCTCAACGCGCGACCGACAGCAGCTGCTCTCGGCCCTGCATGATCTCCTCGTTGGGGATGGGGGTTTGAGTGACCAGCTTGCTGCTTTGCATGGTCAGGCCAAGGAGTTGATGCCAACGATCGGCAACCGCCTTGATGCGTTCTTGGATGAGATCGATGACCTTGCTCACGAAAGTCGCAACGCCCTAGAAGGAGAGTTCGAGGATCCGATCGCGCTTGCGGAGCTTGAGGAACGTCTTGGCGTCCTCGTAGCTATGAAACGCCGCTTTGGTTCCACGTTGGCAGAGGTCCTTCGAGTCGAATCGGAGCTCGCGGTGGAGTATGCGCACCTCGAAGATGCCACGCAGTCTGAGACGGCAATCGTTGCTGAGCTGGCAGCGCTCGCACCACAGATCGATGAGGCGCTTACGCAGCTACGGATCCTACGTCAACAGGCTGCAAGTGAGTTAGTGCACCAGGTCAAGGATCTGCTTGCTGAGGTCGCGCTTGGGAGTGCGCAATTTGCGATCAGCTTTGACGATCCCGATGAGATTCTTCCGACCTTTCTGTTCACCGCTAACCCTGGCATTCCCCTGATGCCACTTGGCAAAGTTGCCTCGGGTGGAGAACTCTCGCGTCTGATGCTTGCTATCGCGCAGATTGCGGGAGCATCAACGCCGACGCTTGTCTTTGATGAGATTGACGCTGGCATCGGTGGTGCGACCGGTCTACGCATCGCCCAGGTACTGCGATCGATGGCCGAGGATCACCAGGTGTTGGTGGTGACCCATCTTGCCCAGATCGCGGCAGCGGCGAACCAACATATCGTGGTCACAAAGTCGACCACCGCCGATCGAGTGATGACCTCACTCCACGTTGTACGTGGCCCGCAACGGGTAGAGGAGATCGCCCGCATGCTCTCTGGTCATGCCAGCTCTCCGCAGGCACTCGACCACGCAAGCGACTTGATCGCACGCTTTTCGGGCGAATCGCACGTATACTGAACCGGAAGGGAGCGGGGTTGACTAAGCATATTTTTGTCACTGGCGGTGTCGCGAGTTCGCTGGGTAAGGGCATTACGGCATCGTCGATCGGTCGTCTACTCAAGGCACGCGGCCTTCGTGTCACGATGCAAAAACTCGATCCCTACATCAACGTTGATCCCGGCACCATGAACCCCTTCGAACACGGTGAGGTTTTTGTGACCGCTGATGGTGCAGAGACAGACTTAGATCTCGGACACTATGAACGTTTTGTAGATATTCAACTCCGTCGAGGATCGTCGGTGACGACGGGAGCGATCTACAAGACAGTCATCGAACGAGAACGCCATGGCGATTATTTAGGCAAGACCGTCCAAGTGATTCCCCACATCACTGATGAGATCAAGACGCGGATCCAAGCCCTTGCTACCGACGATATCGATGTCGTGATTACCGAGATCGGCGGCACCGTTGGGGATATCGAGATTCTTCCCTTTCTCGAGGCGATCCGTCAGCTACGCAACGAGATTGGGCGCGATCATGCGTGCTTTGTGCATCTCACCCTGGTTCCACACATCGGTCCATCCCAGGAGGAGAAGACGAAGCCGACGCAACACTCGGTGGCGGAGCTCCGATCCCGAGGAATTCAACCAGATATCATCGTGTGTCGATCAGACCGTCCGATGTCGGCAGGCGTACGGCAGAAAATTTCGATGTTCTGCGATGTGCCAGTGCGGGGGGTCGTCACGGCGATCGATACCGATAACCTGCTGGCGGTTCCACTGGTCCTCCATGACCAGCAGCTTGATGACTATATCGTAGAGCTGCTCCATCTTGATGGAGTAGCCGAACCAGAGCTTGGGGAGTGGTCAGATCTTGCTTGCCGGTCATCTGCTCCGCTTCGAGATGTGCGGATCGGCATTATTGGGAAGTATGTCGACCATGCAGATGCGTACCTCTCTGTCGTTGAGGCGCTTCGACACGGCGGTCTTCGTCATGATGCCAAGGTACTTGTGGAGTGGATCTCGGCAGAAGAGGTGACTCCAATGATGGCGGATTCGTTCTTTGACGGAGTGGATGGTGTGGTGATCCCTGGTGGCTTTGGACCACGTGGAATTGAAGGAAAAATCACCGCTGCCATGGTCACGAGAGAGCGAGGTATCCCGTGTCTCGGGATCTGCCTTGGACTCCAGGTGATGGTGGTGGAGGTGGCGCGACATCTTGGTGCAATGCCCGACGCTCACTCGACCGAGTTCGATAGTGGCACCACCTATCCGGTGATCGATCTCATGGACGACCAACGAGATCTCACTGATCTGGGTGGTACCATGCGATTGGGTACGTATCCAGCTCGCCTAGAGCCTGGTACGTTAGTGCATGAACTGTACAACTCTGAGGTGGTCTACGAGCGGCACCGACACCGCTTCGAGGTGAATCAGCGCTTCCATGGTCGACTATTGAGTGCGGGTATCAATCTCTCCGGCTTTTCTCCGGATGGACGCCTGGTCGAATTTATCGAAATGCCGGGTCATCCATTTTGGGTTGGGACCCAGGCGCATCCGGAATTCCAATCACGACCGAACCGTCCGCACCCACTCTTCGTCGGCCTGATCGGTGCTGCACTCGAGTTCGCCAAGGATCATTGAGATGGCGTTTGCCAAGACTGGTGAGCAGATCGTAGCGACCAATGGTTTTCTCACCATGGTGGAAAAGGCATTTCTCAGTGGTGGTGCGCAGTATCGGCGCACGATTATTGCGCATCCAGGAGCGGTCGTCATCGTCCCGATCGTCGATGGCACGCGCGTCGTGGTGGTTCGCCAGTTTCGGCCATCTGTCGAGGAGTATCTTATCGAGTTGCCTGCTGGCAAGCGTGACGTTCCTGATGAGGGTATTCTGGTCACGGCCGAGCGAGAACTCCAGGAAGAGTGTGGACTGCAGGCCCAGCACCTGTCTACGATTGGTTCCTTTCTCAACTCTCCCGGATTCACGGATGAGATGACCCACGTGGTGTTGGCCGTAGGACTCTCGGAGGCGCCACAGGCACCGCAATCGGTTGAAGAGGAAGACATGGAGGTGCGCGCAGTTCCTATCGGCCCCGCTGGTGACTTCTCAGCCCTTCTTGGGTTTACTGACGGCAAATCGATCATCGGCATTGCCTTGGCCAAGCTCTACCTCATGTCGCACCAAGAGGAACTGTCGGCGTATGCTGACTCGCCTGGGGTTCGTGGACGCTTTCGCTGAGCTACCAAGTGCTCCGCTTGTCGATGAGTTTTTGGTGTTTCTCGCCGTCATGGGGGAACGCAGTGAACTCACGGTGGTGGCGTATCGCGCTGATCTGGTGCGGTTGCTCCGTCATCTCGCTGCGACCAATACATCGTTGCTGGACGCGACTCAACGAGATGTTGACGATTTTCTCGCTGCCTATCAACAGGCGACATCCGCTCGCAGCGCCGCGAGGGCTGCTTCGGCTATTCGAGGGCTCTATAGCTATCTGATCACCTCTGAGTACCTCACTCGGGATCCAACGGAGGGTATTCGCCTGCACAACACCATACCGTCGCTGCCAAAGGCGCTCTCGATTGCTGAGACCGAGATGCTACTCGAGAGCGTCGCGATTGAGGACGCGCTTGGATCAAGGGATCGGGCCATGCTCGAGGTGTTGTACGCCTCTGGGATGCGCATCTCGGAACTGATCGGACTCAATGTTGAGGACCTGCGAGAGGATTCCTTTTGGCTCACTGTCTCTGGAAAGGGCGCCAAGGAGAGGCTGGTCCCAATACCACCGATTGCCGCGAGCCAGCTCACTCGCTATCTCGAGCGATATCGAAGCCAACTTCTCGGGTCTCATCGCGACCAAGCAGCGGTGTTTGTGAATCGTCACGGGGCTCGCCTCACTCGCCAAGGCGCCTGGTTCGCACTTAAGCAACGTGCCCAAGCGGTAGGCCTCGACCACAAGTTCTCGCCACACACCCTACGGCATTCGTGTGCGACGCACCTCGTCGAGGCTGGTGCTGATCTACGCGTGGTGCAGGAGCTCCTGGGGCACGCCTCTGTCGCGACGACAGAGATCTATACCAAAGTCTCCGTTGCCCATCTCACCAAGGTTTACCAAACGTATCACCCTCGGGCCACGTTATAGCGAACACGTCATCATGAAAGAGTGGCTTGGCCACCTGACGGCATCGATCAACGAGGCGTTTGTGCTCAGTCCAAGGAGCTACTGGTTGGCGCGATTGCCTGGTTCGCCTGCGTGCCTCGGGCGTTTTCTAGGGATACGTCCTGGTCTGGGGGAGCTATGGTTTTCTGTCGTTGCTTGAGTTGTTCACGTTCAATCTGTTTGAGGACCGTCAGCGCCTCTTGATGCATGGGGGAATCGACCGGTGTACGCGAAAGGGTCTGTTGTGCCCAGTAGTACTCCTTGGGCATGCCTTCGCCCCGTGTCGACAGAGGGAACGCATCGGTGCTCGCATCCATCCGTCGGTGTGCGCGATCCTCGGAGGCGATCCAGCTTCCGATCACGATCGCGAGACCTATCGTGGTCATGGCTTCACCAGCCCCCCAGAGAACCTGCCCTCCGGCGTGCCAGTCGCCGAGGGAGTAGATCGTCGGAGCAAGGGAGACCTTGTTCGAACTGATGGTGATACCAAGAAACGTCTCAAATGGTATCCCAATCGCAAGCGAGAAGATTCTCCCCCCAAAGCCAAGGCGCCAGTGCAAAATGGTGTCCTTGCCGATGATTGGCCACCAGAAAAGGACTCCACCGGCAAAAAACATGATGTTCAAGATGTCCATTAGCCACATGTGAGCCATTGCGAAGCCGACGGCGGTAGAGGTGAAGAACCACCACATGACCCCGTAATACAGGACAAAAACCACGAGGGGAAAGGTGAGGAACTGGAGGAAGCGCGAGTGCAGGAACCCGTCGATGAGTCGGCGGGTATGCTTCTTTGAGGTCTGCAGTGCCAACGTGACGGGAGCGGCAAGTGAGAGCAGGCCCGGTGCCACGATCATCAAGAGAAGGTGCTGGGCAATGTGGGCAGTGAAATAATGCATCACGTATACCGAAACCGGTCCACCAAGGGCGTACTCGATGGCAAATGCGCCGCCGACAAAGGCTCCCACGCGAGCATTCGACCACTTTCGACCCTTCGCCCGCACTTTGATGACGCTGTCGAGATACCACGACGTGATCGCAATGAGGAAAAATAACACGGCGATCGAGAACGGGCTAAGCGACCACGCGGTCAACAACCCCAGATAGTGAAAAGTATCCACCACACCTCCTCACTCTTATGTTAGAGCATTGACCCCTCGTACTCCAACACGATGCTTCCCAAATCGCCATGGTAGCGATCGGAAGTGACGGCGCAATGGTGCCCCATCCGTTGGTGACCTGAGAGAGAGGTCCGCTGTAAGATTCCTAGTGGGTATGCCCTTTCCCCTATACTGTGGCTGTGGGAGTTGATGGGAGCTACGTGATCGCCTTCGGTGGGGGAGTGATCTCGTTTCTGTCGCCATGCGTACTACCTCTTGTCCCCGCCTATCTGTCGGTGGTGTCGGGGCTCGATGCACAAGAGATCGCCTCAGGCAGTGTTCTACAGCTTCGTAAGGTGACAACATCGACGCTCTTGTTCGCGGCTGGCTTCACGGTCGTCTTCACCGCCCTTGGACTCACCGCATCGGCGCTTGGTCAGCAACTCGCTCGCGATCATGTCGCCATCGAACGCATCGGCGGGGTTGTCCTCATCGTGATGGCGCTCTTCTTGTTAGTAACCCAGTTTCTGTCGGCCCCGCAACTCGCCATGGAGCGCCGTTTTCATCCCTCGTTGCAGCGCTACGGCAAGTTCGCTGCACCGGTGGCAGGAATGGCGTTTGCCTTTGGATGGACACCCTGCATTGGCCCCATCCTTGGCTCAGTCTTAGCGATCGCTGCTACCCAAGCACTGCTGGTCAAGGGTGCTATCTTGCTGCTCGCGTACTCGGCGGGCTTGGCGGTTCCGTTTCTAGTGACTGGGCTTGTCTTCTCCCGGGCTGTCGGGGCGCTCAAGTTTCTCAAACAACACACTCGCATTCTCACGATTGGCTCCGCTGTCGTGCTTTTGGTTTTTGGCGTCGTTATGGCGCTGAATGATTTCTCGTGGATCACCACTCACCTACAGTCGCTTGCCTCAGCCGTTGGGCTCTCGTCGCTCAACCGTCTTGGCTAGGCACCAGCGACCGGGTACGCGGGTGGATAGGACGCAGTCGTGGCCAAAAACCCTGGAGCAGATACTTGGAGTTGACCTACAAACCGCCGACATGCCAGGGCGAGGAACCACGGCATGATGGCGCTCACGACTAGAATAGCCAACATGGTAGAGGTCGAGGTTGCAGGTGTCAAGGTGGATCTTCGCTCGAACTCGCCGGTGCTGCTGTTGCAAGAACTGACTGCCCCGTACCGTGTCGTACCAATCTTCATTGGTGTCCCTGAGGCAAATGCGATAGATCTCGCCATCGCCAATGTTGACCCTCCCCGTCCCTTGACTCATGATCTCGCGTGCACCTTTCTCGACGTGCTCGATGCCAGAATCTCCCAGGTTGTGGTCACCGAGGTTCGCAACGGGACCTACTACGCCGAGATCACGCTCATTGCAAGCGGCATCGAACACCGTGTGAGTGCTCGTCCCTCAGATTCGGTGGCGCTCGCGATACGTAGTGGGGCTGCGATCTATGTTGATGATGCGGTGATGAACTCGGAGGGGACGGTTTTTGATGATACCCAGCAAGCCGACTCCGGACCTGAAGTTGTACAGGAGGAGATCGTCGGCGAGTTTCGTGACTTCCTCAAGTCGATACGGCCGGAGGATTTTTCCGAGTAGCGAACCCGTTGCCCCGGTACGTCGCCACGCTGCGATAGGGGCGTACATTGGTCCGCATAGTGGCGACTTGCCACGATTGCAAATCGAAGGATTCACTTCTCCTTGTCGCTGATTTGATTACGCTACAGAAGAAAAACGAGGAGGTCGTATCCAGTGAAGGTGGCGCTCATCGTCGTTGGTGTGCTCATTGTTTGCATCGTCGGCGCCTACTTCGTATCCACGTCGCTCGGCGTGGCGGCAACTATTGGGGGTATTTTCTTCATGATTGTCTTTGGCTTCGCGCTCTTTCGCCGACCACTCCGCGATGAGGATGAACTCTATGATGACGGCACGACTCATGACGATTGATCCGTCAACCTTTTGAGGCTGACCAGCGCATTCTCGAGCAGCAGGCCACGTAGACTCGAGCTGAGTTCAACAAGCTCCTCTAGCTCCTCGCCGGCTCGCCGTCGACCCTCTGGGCTCCGCTGACGAACGAGCGGCATGAGGAGCTGTTCGATGAGCCCCACCTCGCGATCGGTAGAGGTGCGGTAGTGCCGCAAGTGTCGCGGCTCAAGTCCAAACTTCGCGAAGGAGTGAATGGTACGGGCGATCTCAATCTCGATAGGAGCGAAATGACGCTGCCCAGCGACGGTAACACCAGCGATGAGCCCGTTTCGAATCATCTCATCGATGGCAGTTGCGGGAGCTCCGGTCAGGCGGGCGAGTTCATCGATGGGAAACAACTCTGGTCGGCTAGCGGAGAGCGGAGCATCGCTGCTGTTAGTGGCCTCTGGGGTCGATGGCTCTTCGGTCGCCTGGGAGAACAGGTCGACACGCGTGTCCGCGTCGAGATGTTCCTTGATCTTGCGAAGTGGCATGTAGGTCGATTTTTGGAGCCGTAGGACCTCGCAGAGTCGTTCAATATCTGGCTGATAGAACTTTCGGTACCCAGCGGCATTACGCTCGGGTGCGATCAACCCTTGGCTCTCGAGAAAACGAATCTTGGAGATCGTTACCTCGGGGAACTCTTGTTGGAGGAGCGTGAGCACCTCTTTGATGGAAAACTCTTTTGCTGATTCCCCTCGCAAAACCTCCCAGCGCGGCGTTGTCAGCTTCCCTGACCCTGCTGCAGGAATAACAGGCGGAACTTGCCGATCTGTATCTCGTTGCCCGGGCACAATTTCTCCTCCTCCACCCGCTCCCGGTCCACATAGGTCCCGTTGAGCGAACCAGCATCTTTGATGTAGTATCCCTCGTCACGCAGTTCCACCTCCGCATGGCGTCGGGAGACGGTCACATCGTTTAAGAAGATATCACTATCAGGATGTCGGCCGATACTCATGATCTTGCGATCCAACTGAAACCATGAACCTGCCTCCTGTCCAATCTGGATCATCAGATATCCGTAGCCGCCCGCGGGGGCGGGCTCCATGCTTTCGGTCCCCTCCTCGTGAACAAGCAGGGATGGATCGATGACGTCGAGTGACCCAGTGGTCTCCTCGGGACGCTCCAGTAACCGCGCACCGCAGGCAGCACAAAAATGTGCTGATGGTGGATTCACTTCTAGGCACTGCGGACAGGTAGACATGTTCTACTCGCTGTGGAGTAGTTTGCGGTAGGCCTCGAGATCGAGCAGCTGTTCGGTTGTGTCGACGGCGACGGTGATCCGGCAGATCCAACCCTCTCCATAGGGATCGCTGTTAAGGAGCTCGGGGCGGGTGTTGAGCTCTCCGTTCACCTCGGCGATGACACCTGCGACTGGAGCAAAGATATCGGAGACGGATTTTGTTGACTCGACTTCAGCGATCGAGTCGCCGACGGCGACGGATCTCCCAAGTTCTGGGAGTCCAACAAAGACGACATCACCGAGGGCATCCTGGGCGTAGTCGGTGATCCCCATCGTTGCGGTATCGCCATCACTCAGGACCCACTCGTGCTCGGCGGTGTATTGAAGATGTTCTGGAAAGTTCATAGTTGCCAAGGCTAACGGGTAATCGGCGTCGGTGCTGACTCGCAGCGAAAAAAACTGAGAATCATCATCATCGAGTGCCCCCAAGGAGGGGCAGGATGTGAACTATGACAGGTGCGGAGCATTATCACGGATGGTGCGTACCTGTTCATGAAGCTGGGCGATCGTGGCATTCGCCGCAGCCTCATCGTCGTCAGAGACCCAAACCTTCAAGAGAGGCTCCTGTTGGTCTGGCGCGATGAGCCAAAACCGATCACCGTCACCGACGCGGATGCCGTCAATAACGATCAGTTGTTCGTTGGAGTCAGACTCAGCCCGCGTTCGTAACTCCCGCATGGTATAGCCCATCTGCGCATAGCTCACTGAAATCTCATCCACGTGGACCTTTGGCACCCGGATGCCCCTGCGCAACCTCGACAGCGGCTGGCGGACGTGCTCGAGCCCAGAGAGCAAATAGGCGAGGCTCACGGCAGCATCAGGAACAGAGGTGAGATTGGAGAACAGGAAAAGTCCTTGCCCGCCCACGCCGAGTGCCGGGACTCCGCTGGCACGCACACGACGACTAATATCGTTTAGGTCCAGTCCGGCCCAGGTAAAGGTGATATCTGCATCGTTGGCCAACTTCTCCAGCGTGCTTGGCATGTTGACGGGCGCCACCACCTCTTGGATTCCATCGCTTTGGATGACCAGTTTGGTCAAGAGTGCCGCGAGTTCAGCATCGCTGAGCGTCACCCCTTCGTCATCGATAACGGTGATACGCTCTGCCCCAGCATCGACCAAGAGGCCCAATTGTGCCGAGGATGCAACGACAAGGCGGGCGAGAGACTGGAGTTGGGCGTGGGCATCATGGGTGATCGACCGGATCGTCGATGGATAGGAGTTGACGGCGAGGACATCCATGCCCAGTGAACTGAGCACCTGAGGAAGCGACAGATTGCCGCTCCCAAAGGAGAAATCGATCACGACTTTCGCGCCGAGCTTACGGATGCGCGTCATGGGGAGCTGCGCGTTGAGTTCAGCCTTCCAGCTCTCAAAGGAGCGTGGGTAGGCACGCAGGTCGCCGACCTCTGAACCTGAGACGCGTCGGAAGTCCTCCCGCTCCAGCGCGCGCTCGATCTTGCGGCGATCACCCGAAGGAAGGTCACACCCAACTTCATTGACCAGATGGATGAGGATCGCCTGCGGGTCCTGGGGGTCGAGGGCGACACGCACGCCGGCTCGGCTGTCAGAGCGAGCAACCAGGTGCCGGAGAACCGGGAGCGTCGAGACCTCTAAGTCCTCGACATCCATCCCTACCGAGTTGAATCCGACCATCATGGCGCGTTTGATCGCGCGGGCGGATCGCGAGGTATCTCGCGCGGCCATCACGACGGAGTGCAAGGGCAACATGGAACCATAGGCCATTGCGATACGGCATGCGAGCTCTGGGGTAATATCGATGTTGGCCAGGCCAGCGATGCCTAGTGGACCAAAGACCGTACGGGGTGAACCCGCTTCCCAAACGATCGAGTTGGTGACGGTAGAGAGCGGTTCAATCTTCTTGGCCGGGTAGATCTTGATGTCGGGGGCTAACACGGCCTCGCGGCCGACGTAGACCCCATCGGCGATGATGACCCCATCGTTGACGACGGAACGGGAACGGATCTCCGCGCCTCGACCGAGGATGGCGGCCCGGATACGGGATGCCTCGCCGACAAAGACATGGTCAAAAACCACACTTCCAGAGAGCACCGAGCCCGTCTCAACGCGCGCATTGTCCCCGAGGATCGTGTAGGGACGAACCTCAACGCCAGGCCCGAGATAGACGTAGTTGCCGATCAGTGCGGGTCCTTCGATCTTGGCAGTCGGATGCACTTCGCAATCCTTGCCTATCATGACGCCGCCTTGAAAGCTAAAACCCTCCAGGTGTGTCTGGCTACGACCGTCGAGGACGTCGCGTCCCGTCTGGAAAAACCCTCCGAAGGTGCCAACGTCGGCCCAATACCCCTCGGAGATGTAGCCGTAGAGAGCCTCACCGTCAGCGAGGAGGCCAGGGAAGACCTCGCTCGAAAAGTCAACGGGTCGATCTGTTGGGATCGTGTCTAAAACCTCGGGCTCTAGCACATAGATACCGGTGTTGACCGTATCGGTGAAGACCTCACCCCAGGTCGGCTTTTCAATCAGTTGTTCGACTTTTCCGGTGGTATCGGTCGCCACGATACCAAACTCGGTTGGTGCGTCGACAGAGGTGAGCACCATGGTGGCTTTGGCGTTGCGGTGTTGGTGAAACGCGATTGCCTCGCTCAGATTGATATCGGTGAGAACATCCCCGCTGAGGACGAGAAAAGTGCCACGCACAAGATGCCTCGCGTGGGCTACCGCGCCTGCGGTACCAAGGGGTGTCTCCTCTTGTAGGTAGCGCACCGATACACCGAATTCAGCGCCATCACCAAGGTAGTTACGGATGGCGTTACCAAGATACGCGACCGTCACAATAATATCGGTAATGCCATGCGCCGCCAGTAGCTCCACGACATGCCCGATCATTGGTTTGTTGGCGATTGGCAACATCGGCTTTGGTGTCGTGCTCGTGAGCGGCCGTAGTCGGGTTCCTTCTCCTCCCGCGATAATGACTGCCTGCATGCAAACCTCCTATGTGACCGACGATCCTGTGCGGTCGTGCTAGGGCAGTTCCTCCGGATGAGCTGTTCTCGCAAAGTTTAGGGCGTAGAACACCAGTGCGACGTAGAGCAGCACCACTGCCAAGGTCATGAGGGCGACCGCTGTCTCCTTCACGATCGGCTGGTGCAGGCCGTCACCAAGAACTACCAAAGGAAATCCTAGCAGCAAGCCAAAGGTGCCCGCCTTGCCGATCCAGACCACGTCGTTGCGATGACGGTGGATGAGCAGGTCAGCAAGGACGGTGATCCCAACAAGTATCTCCCGTAGAAGCACGATGACGAGAAGCCAGGTCGGAACGAGGTGATCTAAGAGCGCAGCGATGGCCACCACGATGAGGACGACGCGGTCCGAAAGTGGATCAAATATCTTGCCAAAGGTTGTCACCGCGCCAGTGCGACGCGCGACGTAGCCATCGAGAAAGTCGGTGATGCCCATCACCGCTAGCAGGATTGCGGCGGCGATGTCGTGTCGCCCATGTGAGAGCAGAATCCACACGGGAAGCAGGAGGAGTACGCGAATTGCCGTGATGAGCGAAGGGATCGCCGTGCGTATGATGGCCAATAGCCGATGCTTGTTCACGGCTCTCAGCATAGAGCGCGCCGTCGATTGTGGGAATTCTCCGTTTAGCCAAACAGCCTACAGTACAATGGAGGTGTGCCACAGGGATCCATGCTTTCACTCGTCGTCTTCCCATCGACCATCGTTTTGATGGGAATCGTGGCGTTCCTAGTTGGTTGGCGGCGACACACTCGATTTATGAATTCGATTCGGGCAAGGCGTGCGGCTGAGTTTAACGCCAATCATCTCTCACAGACGATGGCCTATGAGCCCGAGGTGCTCATCACTAACGTGATGCGCGCGGAGGAATCAGTCCTCATCGGGTACCAACCGTACCTGCATGCCGCTCAGGACGTAGCTAGGGCACAAGGCACCTTTGTCGCGTTTGGCTCGGACGCTGGGGTCTTTGAGCGACTGGAGAACTGGTGCACGCAGCAGGCCTGCATTCGCGTTGAACTCGATCACCTGGGCAACCGACTCCGCTTGTCTCGCTCCTACACCACCGAGGCAGTTGAACTCTCGATGGTGCCAAAGAAGAATGTGGGGTGATGGCGGGTCTGACGGTTAGCATGTGAGAAGTGACGAAGACCACTGCTCTCCACGCCACCCACCTTGGGCTTGGTGCAAAAATGACGCAATTTAGTGGCTACGAAATGCCGTTAGCCTATCCCGGGGGTACATTGGCGGAACACCTCGCGGTGCGCGAGGACGCTGGGGTCTTTGATGTCAGCCATCTTGGCACCGTCGAGGTCGTTGGTGCTGACGCCTTCGGGCGCCTTCAAGCCGCGCTTACCAATGATCTCAGTCGGATAGGGCCTGGCCGTGCACAATACACCCATCTGCTCGATGACGATGGCTCCGTCCTGGATGACATTATCGTCTGGTGGCTCGATGATGATCGCTTTCAGGTGATGCCTAATGCGGCCAATACGGCGAATGTGCTAGCCAGTATCGGCGGCGAGGACATCACCCGCGACCGGACGATTCTCGCCGTCCAAGGACCTTTGGCGCGCGGGTATGTCCGCGGTGTACTAGCCATCGAAGAGCTACCGGCTAAGAACCATATCATCGCTGGGACCTACCGTGGTGCTTCGGTTCTTATTGCGGGAACGGGGTATACAGGAGGCGATGGGGTAGAGCTATCGCTCCCCAACGCCGTTGCCGAGGAGTGTTTCCTCGCACTCGTCGAGGCGGGTGTCCGCCCGTGTGGGCTTGGGTCACGCGATACCCTTCGACTTGAAGCAGGGCTACCACTCCATGGTCACGAGCTCGGCAATGGTCTCACCCCCTTGAATGCGCGGCTCGATTGGGTGGTAAAGTTTGAGAAAGGTGAGTTCCCTGGCAAAGGAGCGTTGCTCGAACAGCGACGTCGAGGGGTCTCCCCCCTTCTGGCTGGATTGCGTTCGGGTTCGCGGGCTCCGTTGCGCACCGGGGAGCGTGTCTATGCCGGCGATGTCGAGGTCGGCTGGGTCTCGAGTGGTGGATTCTCGCCGCTGCTCAAGGAAGGCATCGGACTGGCTTTTCTCGACGCTGATGCCCCAGACGCGCTGCACCTGCGGCGTGGTACCTCCACTATTGCGCTCCAGCGATGCACCTACCCCTTCGTTGACCTCCCTCGGTAGCAAGCAGCATTCAAACGGGCGCACTAGAGTGGATAGCGGCGTTGTGGGTCACCGGTTGTCAGCGTCCTATAGGCCATACTGATTGAATGACTGATTGAATGACTGATTGAATGACTGATTGAATGACTGATTGAATGGAGAAGGAGGATCGGTTGCCATCTTTCGCGCCGCACACCGATGAAGAGATCCAACAGATGTTGGCGGATCTGGGGATGAGTTCGCTCCAAGAACTCTACTCCTCGATACCTGCCGCACTGTTGCGGACCGAGCCCCTTGCAGTTGCCAAGGATCAGTCGGAGATCGAAGTCCTCGAACAATTCGTCCAGTATGGTGCCCAGAACGCTGCCGTGCGCACTGCCCTGGTCAGCTTTGCGGGAGGCGGAGCCTACGACCATGACCTCTCCGCCGCTGCACGCCACCTCGGCACCCAATCTGCCTTTGTCACCGCCTACACTCCGTATCAGCCTGAGGTGGCTCAGGGTGTTCTCCAGGCTCTTTTTGAATTTCAGACGATCATTGCGCGTCTTTTTGGTCTTCCGATTGCCAATGCATCCCTCTATGACGGGGCAGCCAGTCTGGTTGAAGCGGTGAATATGGCAGTCGGCTTCACCAAGGAGCGACACATCCTTGTCTCCGCTGGCGTGAACCCCGCCTATCGCGAGGCGCTCGCTACCTTTGGTGCCGGTACCCGTCTATCGTTCGAGACGATTGAACTCGGCGCCGGTGACGCCACATCATTTCCGTTCACAGACGATGGAACAGATGACACCAAGGCTGGAGCGGTGATCGTTGGCTACCCAAACTACTTCGGTGCCATCGAAGACCTAAAGGCTGCGCGGGCATTAGCGGATCGACACGGGGCACTGCTGATCGTGGTTGCTGACCCCATTGCGCTCGGACTCCTTCGGTCTCCTGGGGAGTTTGGCGCGGATATCGTGGTGGGGGAGGGGCAACCGCTTGGCATACCGCTGTCCTTTGGTGGTCCGTATCTAGGACTCTTCGCCGCAAGGAGCGAATATGTCCGATTGATGCCAGGGCGGCTTGTTGGCGAGACTCTCGATACGGAGGGACGACGGGCATTTGTGACGACACTTCGCACCCGTGAGCAGGATATTCGCCGTGAGAAGGCGACATCGAATGTCTGTACCAATCAAACACTCATGGCTATCCAAGCAGCTATCCACATGGCTTGGCTCGGCAAACAAGGGTTTGGAATACTCGCTCGCCGGAACTACGATGGCGCCCACTACCTTGCGGAGCGGCTCAACGAGATCGGTCTGGCACCGAGCACCACGCATTTTTTTCGTGAGTTCACGGTGCGCACACCGATCAGTGCTAGCGAGCTGGCGCATCGACTGCTTACCCATGGTTTTCTCGCCGGGGTTATCCCTCCAGGCTTTGATGATCGACTGGTCATCGCCGTCACTGAGGCACGTCGACGGGTAGAGATCGATAGTTTTGTTGATACGATTGCGAAGGAGCTGCGATGAGATTCGCTTCGACCAGTGCCCCAGGTGGACGGGCTCGTTCAGCGCCACTCGTTGGTGACGCTGAGGAGCCGACAATCTTTGAACTTTCGGTCCCGACACGCCGAGCCTTCTCCCTCCGTGACACTGGGGTCCCGGCGATGGATCTTGCCCCGATAGTGGCATGGATTCGCGATGAGCCTGTCGAGTTGCCGGAGGTGTCTGAGCGAGACCTCGTCGCTCACTACACACGTCTCGCAAGCAGAAACTACTCAGTCGACCTTGGCGCGTATCCTCTGGGCTCGTGCACGATGAAGTACAACCCAAAGTTTGCAGATCAGGTAGCTGGCATCGACGGACTTGCCAACGTCCACCCCGCCACACCACCAGAGGCCATTCAGGGTTGGCTTCGACTCTTTCATGAGCTCGAACGCTATGTGTGTGAAATTACCGGCATGGCTCAAGCAACGCTGCAACCGCCGGCGGGGGCGAGCGGTGAGCTGACGGGACTGTTGATCATGCGTGCGTACCACGCGTCACGTGGTCGCTCACCGCGCAAGGTAGTTATTCCGGACTCCGCACACGGAACTAATCCTGCCTCGGTATCGCTGGCCGGATTTGAAGCCGTCACCGTACCAAGTGGCGCCAATGGACTCGTGGACTTGGCGAAGCTGCGCGATCTAGTCGACGCTGATACCGCCGGTATCATGCTCACGAATCCCAATACCCTCGGTCTCTTTGAGGAGGAGATCCGCGAGATACTCGCGGTGATACATGCGGTGGATGGCCTTGCCTACTACGACGGAGCGAACTTGAATGCGATTGTTGGAGTCGCACGTCCAGGTGATATGGGGTTTGACATCGTGCACTCCAATCTCCACAAAACCTTTGCGACACCCCACGGGGGTGGGGGCCCAGGAGCTGGACCGGTCGCCGTTGTCGAGCATCTTGCGGGATTTCTCCCTGGTCCGCTCCCGCGCTCGCTCGATGGTGGCTCCTCCTACTCGTGGGTGACCCCGGAGCGCTCGATTGGACGGGTGCATGCCTTCTACGGTAACGCGGTGGTGCTTGCGCGTGCTCTGGCCTTCATGAAGTACCTTGGAAGTGATGGCATGCGGACCATGTCAGAGTTGGCAGTTCTAAACGCGAACTGGCTGCGTGCTCGGATAGCCGATTCTTTTGCAGTTGCCTACGAGCAACCCTGCATGCATGAGTTCGTCGTGTCAGCAGAGGCCCTCAAGACAAAGACGGGTGTACGCGCCCTTGATGTTGCGAAGGCACTTCTCGACAGTGGCTTCCATTCGCCAACCGTGTATTTCCCCCTTGTGGTGCATGAAGCACTGATGATCGAGCCAACCGAGACCGAGTCCCCGCAGACGCTTGAGGCGTTGGCGTTGGCGTTGGAGGAGATCGTCGCGACCGCCTATAAGGACGCAGAAGCCATCCTCGCGATGCCGCGCAATACCCCGGTTCGCCGCCTCGATGAGGCGCTTGCAGCGAGAAAGCCAATCCTCACCGAGGATCAGCGGCCTCTGTAGAAGCTTTCTGCTTGCGCTTGGTCAGCGCATGAAGGTAGAGGGCCACCGTGAGTGCCAGCACGACGAGTGTCTCGACGAGAAGCTCGGTGACGGCCGAGTGAAACTCTGGTGCATTTAACGCATGATTAATCGTCGAGAGTTCGGCGCCGAGCACCAGAATGCGTCGTACCGAGGAGACGATTCCGATGATGAGGAAGGGTCGGAGCTGAAAGCCGCCGTGTTTGAGGTGGTTATAGACGGTACTCATGAGCTCTAGCAGGATGATGACAAACAGGATCTCATTGAGCGTGGCAACGAGAGAGCGTGTGACATCGGCGTCGAGATTGATGTCAATGAAGCTATGGGCCGCTTGGTAGAGGACAGCTGCGGCCATGAGGGCCAAGAACAACGCTACGATGAGATAAAATACCGTCTCGGTTCCTGAGATATAGTTCGCCAGCTTCGATGATTTGAGGGGGGAGTTACTCATGTGCAGGGTAGCATATCTGCTCCACTGGCGATCTTAGGTCGGCGATGATCGATTCTCGTCACCGACGAGCTCGCCTCGGCCTCGTATCGGTCACCGCTCTGTGGGGCGTGACCTTCTCGCTCAACCAAGTCGCGCTCCATTCGATGGCGGCTCCGACGCTGACGTTCCTCCGTTTTTTGGTAGCCTCTCTCTTCCTTCTGTTGGGCTTTGGCCTCCGTCGGTCGTTTTGGCACGACGTGCACCGTGCCGAACTCCTTGGCGGGCTACTCACCGGGTCTCTGCTGTTTGGCGGCTACCTCACACAGACGGAGGGGCAGCGCTTTCTTTCAGCATCGTTAGCGGGCTTTTTGACTGGCCTCTCGGTTGTGCTCGTACCCCTGATCCTGTGGGTGTTACATCGGGGTCTTACCCGTCGTCAGCTTGGTGCAACCCTGATCGCGGCTGCTGGCCTCTACCTACTCGCAAGGCCCCAAGGGCACGAGGGCTTGCTTGGTATCGCCCTTGTACTGGCCTGCGCGCTCTTCTTCGCCCTCCAGCTGGTCGCTGTCGAATACTACCGTATTACCACAGTGGCTGTCATCCGCTTCACCCTTTTTCAGATGCTAGCCGTCACCGCCTTGGCAGCCTTGGTGGCGATGGCACCTGGAGGAGGGGGGTTGTTTCCACTGCATGCGTCCCAGGAGGCTTGGGTAACCGTCGCTATCAACGGTGTTGGCGCCTCAGCCCTCGGGTTCATGGCCCAAACCTGGTCCTTGCGCTGGCTCAATTCGATTGAGCTATCGGTGATCTACTCCCTTGAACCAGTTTTCGCTGCCCTCGTTGCCCTCATCGCGCTCCACCAACAGGAGGGTTTGACCGTCTGGATCGGTGGTATGATCGTCGTAGTGGCCATGATTCTCGTCTCCATCACCCCGCCAGGCGGGGCGACATTACCCCAAGAGTCCTCTACCTAAGGGACTTAAGTCACACCTGCGTGTAGGTGTTGGTCTTTAACCGTGGTTCTCCCTACGATAAAGGACAAGATGAAGGTCCACGATGGTTGAGTATGCAGATCGCGACGCTGCGTTTAGTGGTGACGAGTCTCCGGTCCGTTTTGTCCGAGATTTTGTTGACCTCGATATGAATTGGGAGATGGCAGCGCTGCAGCTGACCCAGCACCCCAGCAGCTGGCTCGGAGAGCTGATCACGGGAACACGCCTCAGTCAGAGTCCTGTGCAGGCCCGCATGGGGTTGCGAGCTGCGAGGATTTTTGGTGCCTCCGTGGTGGTGACCCTTGCTGCACCGTCACGTTCGAGAGACAGCGTAATATTTCCCATCACGTGGGCGCCCGTTTCGGGATCGCGCCTGCTTCCGACTTTCGAGGGTACACTAGGGATTTCACGCATGGAGGCCGAGATGAGTCAGCTCTGGCTCGAGGGCACCTATCGTGCGCCACTCGGGAGACCTGGCCAGCTTATGGATCAAGCGGTCTTTCATCGACTCGCCGACTCGAGTATTCGTGGATTTTTGTTACGGCTTGCTCGTTCACTCAAGAGTCAGGTCCAAGACGACGAGGTCCCGTAACCGAGGAGCGTTCCTCTGGCGCCATGACTCGCCAGCTCTCGTGTCAGCGGCCGGTTATTGAGGTCATTCACGGAATTGCGTGCTCGTCTCATCGCGTTCTGTCCAGAGGCGAAGTAGGGTGATAGGCAAATGTGACTGGAGCCTTGATGAACGCACCTCGGCGAACGAAGATCGTCTGCAGTATTGGACCCGCCTCTCAAGAAGTTGAGAGCCTTGTAGCACTTGTGGAAGCCGGGATGAATGTGGCTCGCGTCAACATGTCCCATGGAACCTACGCCGAGCACACCATGACCATCGAGAACGTCCGAGAGGCGGCCAAACGAACTGGCCAGATCATCGGGATTCTCGGTGACCTCTGTGGACCGAAGTTACGGATTACTGGGTTGCCAGCGCGTCTCCATCTCGTCAAGCCTGGAGATCAATTTATCCTCTCGGAGAGTGACCCCGAGGAGGTTCCCCAGAAACTTACCATCACGTCGCTTGGCGTGTTGGGTGAGGTTGCGGTGGGCGAAAGCATCGCCTTTGCCGACGGGGCAGTTCGTGGTGTCATCGAGGGTATCTCCGACGAAGGAGTCTCGGTACTCGTGACCCAGGGTGGTTCACTCGCGATGCGCAAAGGCGTAAACCTGCCCGACTCGCATCTCTCAATCCCTGCGATGACTGACAAGGACTTTGCCGATGCCAGTTTTCTCCTCGAGCATGATATCGACTTCCTTGCGTTATCATTTGTGGGGGGACCCCAAGATCTGACTCTAGCTCGTGAATTTATCCGATCTCACGCCACGACCCAAAACACGCCGCGACTGGTCGCCAAGATCGAACGTCGTGATGCCCTGGGACATATCGGTGAGATTATCGATGTTGCCGACGCGGTCATGGTGGCGAGAGGTGATCTCGGTGTTGAGATCCCGGTCGAGGAGGTGCCGATCGAGCAAAAGCGCATCATTCACATGGCCAATGCTCGCGGCAAGATGGTGATCACCGCCACGCAGATGCTTGAGTCGATGATTAGTGCGCCAACTCCGACGAGAGCTGAGGCCTCTGATGTGGCCAATGCGATCCTCGATGGAACCGATGCGATCATGCTCTCCGCCGAGACGGCAGTTGGATCCTATCCTGTCGATGCGGTAGGGCAGATGGATCGTATTGCCCGCGCTACCGAAGGGATCGTATCGGACCAAAGTCTCACGCTGCTCACGCATCCCACCAGGACGATCCACTCGACTGCCGACGCGATCGGATCCGCTGCCGCCGATCTGAGCCGTCATCTGCTGCTCAAGGTGGTGATCGCGGTGACCGAGTCGGGCCATTCCGCTCGGACGATCTCCCGCTATCGCCCAAGTGTACCGATCCTGGGAGCGACACCGGATAGCTTCGCCGCACGATCCTTGACACTCAGCTACGGTGTTATCCCGGTCGTGATTCCCCGCTCTCCAAGCACAGAGGTCATGATCCAGGAGGCGATCGAGAACGCCATCGACCTCCACCTGTGTGAGTCGGGTGATCTCTGCGCTCTGGTGGCTGGCATTCCCTTTGGTGTGCGCGGCACCACCAACTTAATCAAGGTCCAGATCGTGGGCGAGGGTTTTCTTTCGATCACCGATCGTTATCAAGATGACTAATCATCCGTCCGCGAGCGAGTGACCGGCGCCACCGAGAACGAGTCAGGCCTACTTCATCGTGGTGGGTTCTGTCTCGCCTCCGGAACCAGTCGGTAGAGGGCGAAAACAACTGCCAAGATGAGGATACCTGAGATCAGGTGACCCACGAGGTTGGTGAGCGGGGTGACCAAGGTGACGACCATGACCAGAGCGGAGACGACGCCGGCACCAAGCAGGAGGCTCCACTCTAGCGGACCTAATGTGGAGCGTAATGGCTCCGGAGAGCTAGCGAGAAGAAAGCCAATGAGGTCCAAGAGGCCCAGGGGGACCAGAAGGAGGAGATGTAGTGTCGTGCGAGGCGGGCTAATGGCCACCATCGCAATTGGGCCAACCAAGCCGGCTCCGGCCAAAAGCGAAGCACTTTTCTTTCCCTTCGCCGTGCCGATGACAATCGCCACAATGGTCACTGCGCCGATGAGCCAGGTCACAGTGCTTCGATGAGCCACGACGACAAGGGCTAAGGCGACGCCGACAACGAGAAGGGCCATGCCGCTATATCTGGTCGAACTAACCGACACGAGGGGATGGTCCGAACGTAGGGGAGAGGGTCGGGTTCTCTGAGTTCACCACGGTGACACCGAGCCGTGCGATGTCCTCGAGGAGCTGCCGGCGCATCAAGGCGCCCAGCCGTTGGGCGTCGTTGCCATCGGTCGTCTGCGCCCCCAAGGGCCCAACGACCGTCAGGGGATGCCCTGCCAAGCGTAAGTCTCGCACTGCCTGCACCATTCGACGATCTTGGAGCGCGCTGAGAACCACGATCGCCGCTGACCGAGGGATTGCGTTTCGCGGCAGGAGATCGATGCGTTTGTCAGCAGCGGTCGCGTACGGTCGAACGAGCAGGAGGCGCTCGGCGATCAACCGTTCCTGATAGCGACCGGAGGCCGGAGGAATCCAACCGATGGTTCCACCAAAAACGACAAGACCTACGCGATCGTAGTTGCGTAGATGGACCCGGGCTAGGTTGGAGGCGATTTTGGTGAGGTTGGCAAGCTGCATTGGTGAAAAGCTGTCGAGGAAAATGACGAGGTCAAGTGGAAGCTCACTGCTACGTTGGTTCAACCATACTGTACCGGTCCGGGCAGTCGCCTTCCAGTTGACGTCAGCGAGGACGTCACCAGGACCTGCCTGGCGAACATCGACAAATTCGAGACCAGCATGGGTCTTCATGGTCGAGCGATGACGTCCAATGGCGAACTGTGCATCCACGGCTCGAGAGAGTGGACTGATCTCCTCGATAGCGGGAAAGACTTTGATAGAGTCAGTTATTTCGGGGTGTAGGACATCCTCAAAGAGTCCGAATGGTCCTTCCCTCACGAGGGTACTCGCGTCGAGGTGGTGATCCCCGAAACGGGGGAAAGTGACGGTGATCATCGTTGAATCAGACGTAACGTTAGCATCCCCAAAAAGCTGATCTCCGCTACGTATCTGGATTCGATAGCGTTGGGATCGCAGCTCCTCGATGCTGATCCGGAACGTAACCGAATCACCCTCAAAGCAAATCCCAGAGCCGCAAGCCTCGAGCCTGACAGCACCAAAGGGTGTCCGAGGCCACAGCAGTCCGATGGCGACCAGGAGTATGAGAGGCGTGCCGATGGCGATGATGACGGGGCCATCGATTGCCGCCAAGATAAGGGTTACCCATGTCACTAGTAACAACAGTGCAAATCGAGCCGTGTAGCGGCGCTGCATTAGCGTGGACTGCTACCCTCGTTGAGAGTGACGGGTGCTGGCACCGCCTGCACCGCTTCCTTGACGATGCTTTCTCGGCGTACTCCGCGAATCCACGCCTCTGGACTCAGTCGAATGCGATGGCCTAGAGCGGGCAGCGCCATCGCCTTCACATCCTCCGGGGTGACGAAGTCACGACCAGCTACCGCCGCCGATGCTCGGGCAAGTAACGCAAGTGCGATGGCTCCTCGCGGGCTCGCACCTAACGAAACCGAGGAACGATCACGCGTGTAGCGCGTGAGAGCAACGATATAGGCGACGATCGCATCGGAGACGAACACCTTCGGCAGTGTTTCCCGAACCTCTTGAAGCTGTTCGCTATGAAAGATCTGCTGCACAGAGGTGTTTGTCAGTCCGGTTATAAGATGATCGTTCACGATCTGTTCCTCATCGGTTTGGCTGGGATAGCCGATTGTGGTAGCGGCGAGAAAGCGATCTACCTGGGCCTCTGGCAGCGGGTATGTTCCCTCGAACTCGATTGGGTTCTGTGTCGCAATCACGATAAAGGGGTCCGGTAGCGGGTATGTGACGCCATCGACGGTGACCTGGGATTCTGCCATCGCCTCGAGAAGCGCTGACTGTGTCTTCGGTGAGGCACGATTGAGTTCGTCGGCAAGCAATATATTGGTAAATATTGGCCCCTTCTTGAACTGCATGTGCTGGTTCTTGGCATCCCAAATCGTGAGACCAATGATATCACTTGGCAGGAGGTCGGGGGTGAACTGAATGCGTGCGAAACCAAGACCTAATGTCCCTGCCAGGCTACGCGCAAGTAGCGTCTTCGCCACTCCTGGCACGTCCTCTAAGAGTACGTGGCCACCGGCAAACACCGATGCAACAACCAGCTCCACTACTTCATCTTTGCCATGAATGGCATGATTCATCTCATCGATAATGTCTCGCATGGTGGCGTGATATCTCGCTATTGCTGGTTCCAACTTTCCTCCAGTAGTGAAAGTGCGCGTTGTAGCAGATCGTCGTCGAGCGCACGGGATCGGTCGACCTCTGAACGCGCTGTTGCCGAGAGTGTTGATCTAAGGGTGGTGATTTCGCCGCTAGTTGACCTACGTTCGGCAGCGAAGAGAAGGTCATTCAAGATAGCGTTCAGGTTCTGTGCCGCGACGTTGTCAACGGTATAGGTGGCGAGCAAAATGTCGATGGGGTCAGAGTCAAGTGGGCAATCGAAATTTCGCGACCGACTGCTTCCCAAGCTCCACCAGGCGCGGACCTCGAGAGGCAGCGAGGCAAGGATGAGCAGTACGCTACTCGTGATGAGCACGGCCTGGAGCGCCACCACGGTGGTGAGGATATGGAAAAAGGCAAGAGCGGCCCCTAAGGTGATGATAACCAGTACACCAAGGATGGTCGAGTTACGCATTGGTCGTGGACCTCGTGCAAGAGGCTTCAAAGAGCGTGATGAGTGTGTAGGCGAGTTCTCCGTCTCGCTGACTCACGCGATGATTCGAGTACCGCGCCTCCACGAACAGGTTTGCCAGTGTTTGCAGTTCCAGAGGAGGAAATGGAAGGCTTGGCGCTAGTCTTTGCACAAATTCGCTGGATGATTCATACTGCAAACGTGCAAAGCCAAGCTGCGTTAGGCGAGCCTCCGCATAACCCCAGCAGGCAAGGATCTGATCGTGGGGATCCTCGATGTCTTCGAGTTCTTGGATTGGGCGAAGTCGTTGACCGGCTGTCGTATGCCGTGGCAATTTGCGCTCATGACCAGCATAGCTGCGGCGTCGCGCACGTTGTCGTAGGACGGTAGCAACACCCAAGGCGACCAGGAAGAGGAGGCCTACCACGACGGGAAGCAGGTAATCGAAGTGGGTGGGTGCCGGAACCGGTCCTTTCGTATGGATACCCGTATTCGCCCTGAGTCGTTCGATCGACGCTTGTTGATGTTTGCGACGTGGAGCAAATGCATAAAACAGGAACCCGAGGAAGGCTAAGAAGAAGACGGCCCCAGTGGCGATGAGTATCCGCAACCATAGCGGGAAGGTGAAGGGGCTCTGTTGGCCGGTGAACCAGCGGGCGCCTTGTCCTGCGTTTCGACGCAAGGCCGCGAAAACCACCAGACCCACACCGACGACGAAGAGAACCATCAGCGCACTAATGAGTGCACGCACCAGAGCGGTCAACAGAGCTCGGTGATCGACTCCTGTGTGCGCACTCTTACCAGCTGTGAGGCCCTCGACGCCCATGCCGACAATGAATATCGCGGTGACAACGAGCGCGACCCATCGCGTTCCGAGTGCTTTGGATGAGGTCATTGGCCTCCCTCATGTCGCTCGAGACGTCGTACTGCCTCTTCGAGCTCTCGGAGGATGGCTCGCGAGTGTGCTCCCACTTGGCGCAACGGTTGCGCGGGAGATTCCTGCTTACGCGTAAGCAGCTCTCGCTCGATCTTCTCTACTCGCGCCGCTAGTTCTTGATAGGTCGAGGTTAAGGACCGCAACTCGTTGGCGTCAGACATTGATTCTCCCTCGCAAGCACGAAACGACCTATGGTAACGATATCACGTTACCGGACTACAACCGATTTGATGGCTCATTGGGACCATGAGCTCATGTCTTGGGATGGTTCAGCCGTCTTTGGCCCTAGGAAGGTTCAGCCGCTACGGGTTGTACTTCAATAGTGCCGCATTTGAGATCTTGTACGGTGCCACCAAAGGCCTGGATGGTTCCTGCCGGACCCGTGAGCGTAAGGTAGTGATAGTCATTGGGTGGGGTAATCTCTAGCGAGGAGGACGTCGGACAAGATTCGTTACCGTACCCCGTTGCATTGGCGAACTGCATCATGAATGCGACCTTTGCATCATGGGCGAGCTTCACTGACTTTTCGGTCGCTGGAGTTCGGACCACCCGGGTCGTCAACTTGGTGCCGCCTGTACCGAGAAGCTGGAGTCCGGGATAGCCATATAACGTACAAGTGTTTGTTCCGGTGTTCACCAGGGTATAGGTACGAATGGTGCTGCCAGCAGCACCCTCTACAGAGACCATGTGTGCCACCAGATTGGCTGACCGACAACGTCCTGCGCGATTCGCGGTGGAGGTGTCAGTTGACTTAGTCGTTTTGTTAGTGGCCTTTGAGGAGTTCGTTTTACTCGTCGAACTTTGTGAATTCGATGTCGGCTTCGATGAGGAGCCGCAGGCTGATAGCGTGAGGCCAGCGGCCACGAGAACAGTGGCACCGATAAGCGTTCGGCGTCCTGGGCCGGTCCTGAATCCCCAGGTTCTCTTCATATTGACTCCTCTCGCTTGGCCAATAGGGCACGTCCGAGGTTTCTTGACATCCGAACCACCCTAGGGTTTCTTGTCATTGGATCGGATCGTGCTGAACAAAACCTAACTCCATGCTAGGCATTCTTCGCTACTTCCGCCGACACCTATCTACTTGTCTGCGGCATCTATCACACTAGTGCGGATAGAAACTTCTACGATGATCTATCGTCATCACCTGATGCGCCCAGCTGAGGACAGACCTGGATGGCAACTTGGTTGGGTAAGCGGTGGTGTCATGGTGCGTTAGTGAAGGCTGCGGCCACGGCTTTGATGGATAGAGCAGTCAAAGCGATCGTCTGGGAGTCTTGCCTTACCAGGGACCGTTGCACCAGGAACGGGTAACGCTTGCCTCAAGGATCGCTGCTATCCAGTACTTGGGTCCGGGTCCGGTGCGTCTGCCTGAGCACTGGCTACTTTTGCGGGGGTCCTAACTTGACAGGTCGCGCAGCCGTTGCACCGCCTTCAAAGTTGTGGTGATCCATCGCGTTGCCAAGATCGGATAAGTGAAACCATGTGCATAGGCGCTGGCCATCGCTTACAGGCGCTGCGAGCGTGCGGTACCGGCGTTCTTATTTACGACCCCTATGCGCACCACCTCGATCACGCCGAAAGAACGGTAACAGCGACGCATTCATAGCCGCCATAATACCCATCTGAAGCGAGCCCGGTCGTGGCACACCGTACCACTGTTGGTTTGTGGATAGAATTTCTACCAGAGCACCGTAGAGTTGGGTGAAGATGACACCAGACACGTTGGATTGCTACCTGGGTGGAATTGGCCTTGCCATCATCCTGACGGTCGCTGCTTGCCGCGTTGCGCGCACCGATCCCGGTGGTAAGGGCATCGTCCTCTCTCGGGTGCTCGCAATCCTTCTCCTGGCCAAAGGTGCGTTATGGTTTTATACAATCTTCACCGATGGGCCATGGCATGCAAGCTATGGCCTGCCCCTTTACCTGTGTGATTTTGCGGTCTTCGTTGCTGCAGCCGCCTGCTGGTGGCGCACGCCACTGCTAGTCGAGGTCACCTATTTCTGGGCACTCGCGGGGGTGGTTCAGGCATTGATCACGCCCGATCTACCACGCACCCTCTCCCATCTACTCGTCTTTCAGTACACCTTCGGACATCTCGCCGTCGTTGCAGCTGCGGTCTATCTAGTTGTCGGGCTAAAGCTTTATCCTCGGCGGTTCGCCATTGTCAAGGTCTATGGGTTTACGCTACTCTTCACTGCTGGCACCGGGCTAATCGATTGGTTGACCGGTGGCAACTACATGTTCTTACGCAGGACCCCGCACTCTTGGAGTATTCTCAACCTCTTTGGACCGTGGCCTTGGTATATCGTCGTTGCAGGGCTCGTCGCTATCGTCTTCTTTCTCCTTCTCAATCTTCCCTTCTGGTGGATGCGTAGAGAAAAGAACGGCGATCCAGCGCAAACGATGACGGTGAGCCCAGCCTCTGTCCAAGAGGGACCGAGATAGTCGCGCCGCTCGAAGCGGAGCCCCGAAGTTGTATCGTGATAACCAGGTTGTGCTGATCGAGTGAGGTGGTCATGAGTTCGAGCACGCACTACACTGGGAGTGTTACGGAGGTGAGGTGCAGCCGAGTGAGCCTACGAGAACCTGGAGTGGCCGCGCAATTGCAATTGCTTTGGTGATTGCCATCCTTGTGGTGACCTTGCCCATCATCATCCTTGTGTTTACCGCCAAACCGGTCCACTCTAGTGGGTCAATAGTCCAACAGAGTATCAGTATCGTGGGTCGATAGTTCTGGAATGGACATTGGCCGATTGCTCGTTCCTCAGACGAGGAAAAGGGCGGCCGTCCCTCTGGCAGTGTTGTTACTGAAATACATAGGGCTCATCGCTCCGAAGGGAGATACGTTTCCTCACGAATAGAAGAGCCTTCGCGATACTAGCACCTAGTACGTAGGCGACTAGCAGGCCAACAATGGAGGCGAACACCCACGGGTTGTGGTAGTAATAGTGTAGTGTTCCAGCAAACACCATCCACAACGCTAGGGTGTACGCGTAGGGACCAGGATCATTCCGGGCCGCAAAAAGGGCTGAGCGATCGCGAACATCGGTGAGAAGAAGATGAATCTTAGATGTAGGATCAACGGTCGCTGCAATGTTGCCATCCTTACTCATCCTCTTGCAGTTGTGGATCACGCGGATGGTGAACATGCGAGGGCGTCCATGAGCTTGACGGATGAGATCAGCGAGTCCTGCCATCCGTGACATAAGAGCGAACCCGTAGAGTAGGTCTACATCATCGACTAGCTTCGCCATCGCAAAGCGATGCGACGCGCTGGCACCAAAGGAATAGGTCACGATCTGGTCCCACTCAAGATAGCAATCATGCTCATTCGCCAACATGGTTTCTAGGCGGCCTCGATGTTCGGTGAGGAAGCGATGGAGGAGCTCGCCAGTCAACCCAAGTTGGTTTAGGGTGTCGCGAATCGGCGATCGTCCAACGGCGAGCATCGCCTGCAGCACGTGGATGGCAGTAGTTTTTTGATATCCTTCGCTGTTTGAAAATGATGCAGCCAACTCGAGGATTTCCTGTGCGCGAACCGACACGTACCTGCCTGCAGCTCGGGACTGACTGTTGGTCATGTTCTGCTCCTTTGTGGTCCATCAGATTGTTTGAGAGTCACACGCTGATTCCTGCCATCATAGGCCATTGATGCTCAAAAACACGGGGATGGGTGGCGGCAGTGGCCACCTCCATCCGATTGGGGTTGACGATATGCTCCTTGTTGGCTCCAGGTTCTTTAGCGGTGTAGTCAGTCACTACACGGGCTCGCTGTGTCACTGTAGTGTTCCTAGCAGGCGATAGCCGATCAAGGTTGATCGCGACAGAGCCGAAGGCCGACCACCTGTCTTCCCGAAGCATCAAAAACGCGATGCTGTGTGAGTACCCTCCTACCGGTATCGAAGTCGGCTTGCACTCGTGTTGCGTACGGAACCATCGCTATATTGGCCCAGCGGCAATAGGGGACCGGGGGCGGTTGAGCCACCATATCCCTGCCGAAAGCCTCGGCCTCGAAGATGAGGGTCAACGTTGCGTCCTGGTCGAATCTCATTGCGTGCGCAAACGGCAATTCGAGCCCTAACTTCCTCGACTTTGGTAGCACAACGAAACTAGCCAAATCGTATAGTAGTCCGCCAATCGTATCACTCGGACGTTGGCCGTGAATGGGAAACTGAGCCAGGTTCCCATCACTATTCTTGGCACGAACGATTCCCTCTCGCGAGATGCGGATCTGGATTGAATGGAAAGCGGCAAACTGCTGAGCACGATCGAGAGGCTTGTGCTGTTGTCGAGTCAACAGCCAGTGGCCAGCAGCTATGCCCAGGCGTGTTGGTGCAAGAACACCTAGGATAACGCGCTCTTTGGTGAGCGGCTGCGACGCGCGCTGCCGCGCTCGCCAGGCGATGAACTCAACCAGCATCGAGTCAAGAGCCTGATGGTCGATCTCGAGATCATACGAGAGCGTGAGTTCTCGTCCAACAAGGGACATCTCCATGAGTTCGTGGTGGATATCGTCCGGGACTCGCGGCTCTTCCCTCTGGTAGTGCTCGACCATTTTTCCTCACGTCCTGCGCTGAACTGGCATGGCCCGCATCCTTGATAAACACCATGTGGCTATGAAGTCGTTGCTACATGCCTTCCTGAGTGGCGTTTTAGATGACCTAAGGAGTGCAGTAGTTATCACCTGGGTTTGATAAGACGTAGGACCTGGCTGGTGCAAGAATATTTGGGGGCCCAGGTTGCCTAGAGACCCGAAGCCTGGAGTGAGATAATCAGTTGGCTTCCGCATTTGATCGGCCAAGGGCAACTCCGGTGATATCTTCTGTATCGTTTGCGGATCCTCTTTACTTTTCATAGATGACAACCCGCCATTCAGTTCTTTTGCTAGCCGTCCATTCCAGCTTTTGCCCACTGAGCAAATCCACTGGCACACTCGTCGAGAAGACCACCCCGGTCCGTTTACCGCACTCAGGCTGGGAGGCCAGTGTCTTTCCCGCAGTTGTAAATCGAATCCCCTTTGGACCCTCGCATTCCCATTCAATGACAACTGGCTTCGAGATTGTTCCTAGGAGGCTCCACCTCTCTGAGGCATCTCCGTGCCCAGCATCTCTTAATGTTCGCATCGCAGCACTAGATACGGTCGGCAGCAACGGTAAGTTCACGGTGTTCTTGGCAGCGACTGGCTTTGTCCCACAGGAACACAGGACAAGTGCCAATATGGTGATGGATGCCGAAACGAGCATGCAGCGATGTAGGACTGCCTGGCTACTCGCGATACTTCGTGAGTGTTCGTGGTACACGTTCTCTCCCAGCATACATATCCTTAGCCACTCGTCTCCGGTTATGGTGGCAGTCGACCTTGCTGGCGATGCCTCCACATCTAACTAGTACCGTACTAGATCATCGCGACGCGTGCACGCCATCTTAGAGTATTTCCCAAAGCGTAGTTCCTAGCAGGCGCTTGGGCAGGCAAAGTTTGAGAGTACTCGTTGCCGACCAGGAGGGGGCGTCTGGTTTGCTCACAGCTAGGAGTTCCCTGCTTGTGGATGAAGGAGTCCATGAAGTGTATCAAGACAATTGCTATGCAGTTGTAGTCTTCCGCTACGCTAAGCCCAACCCTTCTAGCAGGGAGAAGGTGGAGAAGGTCTGAAAAGTGCGGTAGGGGAGACCTCCATTGCCTGTCGTGCCTTCCCAAGAGAAACGAGGCCTGGTGAGAGGTCGAACCCTCGTCATTGTTGTGGTAATCGACCAGCACGAGGGGTCGGTTTGATCGGATTATCGATCTCTGCAAACAGGCTTCGCCTACCCATCGAGCCAGTAGCTCCGCCTTGCAGGGTCTTTATTCTCGGAAGCGTGACGCAGCGGTAGGGGATGTGGATCACTCCAGATGGTGCTAGGGATAGAATTCGCCTACTCCTTGGAAGGCCTGTCGTATTCGGTACGCCGTGAACACGAATAACGATCGTCGTCGCCAGCCAGCATCGACTAGGGGTCCGCTACGGATGGTTGTTCTTGCGCAAGCCTCGCGGGGTCGATCCTTCCAACCTCAACCGTACCGCCAACACTGCACACTCCAACCAAGCCAGCCCGGCCTCTCGAGACCGGACGGGCGTCGCCAGTGAACGACGTCGATGAGCTGGCTGGGAGACCAATGGATGTGCGCTTCGAGGAGGGAGAGCTGGAATTAGGGCTACTTCGGTACTCCACGACGGCAGTCTTGCGCCGTGAGAATCTGATGTCACAGGCAATCATTGATTGTCCTGCAAACCCTCTACATCGGCGAAGGGAGGTCATTCGGTAGTTGTGCAATGGGAACGGGACTGTTCACTACACTCGGGTGCAGGCTGTCAAGATGTTTTGTCATCCAGGCAGCCAGAGCAGCACGTTGATTATGGATAGAACCCCCAGGTGCGTACTGGTCTCCGGCAATCTTCTTTCTCATCTCTGTGGTTGTAAGTGCATCGCGGAGAAGATGGACGGCTTCCGGAGAGATGAAGCTCTGTTTCGCAGTTTCACCATTAGGCAGCGACAGCGGTGGTGAACCCGCTACCAAGTACCCATGGTAGTTTTTCTGCGCCTGTTGGAGCGCAGTGGAATACGGTACCATTTGATTCGTCTTCGCCGCGTATTGTAAGAGCATCACATCCAGCGTTGCACTAGCAACGGCCTGTAATGAGTAGGACCTTGAAGACTGTTCGATTGACGTAACGACAGTCGTCTCAATCGTCGACATGCTCATCGACGGCGATACACGACTAACCAGATCGTTCACTTCGAAGCCATGCATCATTTGACCGATACCTGATGCAGATTCTGAATATCTCCCGTCGCTGACGGCGATGCCCCGGGCGGTTATTAGGGCGGCATCGGCTGATTGTGATGGCAACTTCGCCTCGGCCTGCTGGACTACCGCTGCGACCGCACCGCCTGGAACCGATGAGGTTGGCTGTGATGGCGAAATGTCGCTCGACACCCGGTGACTATGGGCAACTGCTTGTGGTCGAGCCCCGCCTTCGATACTGACATAAGCAGCCAGCGCCCCAACACCTATGCAGGCGCCGATAGTCAGCATCACTATGCGCGAGCGCAACCGACGTGCATCGCGACCTGCGTTCTTGCCCATTTGTCACCACCCAAAAATCATGCTGTTTGCTTTAGGTATTACCGTTGACCGTGAATTGCTTCATCTTCAATAACTCAATAGTAGTCGCGAACTGCACCGAATTCAAGGCCCATCCACCAAGTGGGGCTGGACACTCAGCCCTTGCAAGAGCGTCGTATTCAACTGGCGGCCATGATTGGCAATCGACAAGTGTAGCCTTTTTATCATTGGACCAATCCACCCACTTGCGGGTCTCCCAATCAACAGCGATCTCGTCGTCAAGGCGACCAATCGCATTGACGAACTCCGTCTTGCACAGGCCATGCAAACTTTTAAGCCAGAGCATTGTTATCGTGCTCACCCGTCGTTACGCCCCCAGGGTCGGATGGCAACGGCCAGCCATCATTCCCGAACCGACTGTGATCGTCATCTGACGCTCCATTCACCTCGTATCGCTCAGTGATCTGGGCCGCGGGCCGGGGCCGAGACTGCGGTGCAGCTACGTTGCGAGCCAAATGCTCGGAGTCAGGTAAGCTACCACCGAAGCAGACTTCGGCGCAATGGGGTAGTTGAGGTGATCTCTGTGATCAAGCGGTCCAGCAAGCCCAGATCACTTTCGGTTCGTGCTCCATAAGCGGACACTTGGTGCACACCGGAAAGCTTCTCAGGCAAGATGTCTCTACGCAATCCATAGCCATCAGAGTCCTCTGTCGCCAAGTCGTAAGTGCTGGAAGACGAAACCGCGCACCAGTGGAACCACGCTAACGCCGCAAAGGACTCCAGGTCTAGGCCTTAGCTGCTGCAACGTAATGCCGTCAAAGGGATATCTTTAAAGGTAGAGGTCTCCGAGCTGGAGTATGTGACAAAATAGAGAGAGCTATTTCCCGTGATAGCCCCACCCACATTCTTTGGGATGATACTGGTAGGTATTGTGCACCACTGGTGCGCATGAGGGGCAAGCATGGCGCTCTTGCTTCCTTGCCCAAGACTAAGCAGCTCACCGGACCCCGGGAGAACGAGTACAGTCTCACCCCAACTGGTTTGCTCAAGCGGGGAGGTGCCTGGAGGCGATACTCCCGGCGGGGTTGGAACACTACTCACCACCTGCCAATTGGTGCCACCATCCGTGCTGCGACGCAGTGGGTAAAAACTGGATTCAGGATCGAGCAGGTACTCCACCCCATGAACTGAGAAAAGTTCGTTGGGTCCACAGGCATTCACCACGCTTGGCCAACCTGGTTCCTTGAAGCTCTGCCCCCGGTCCCCCGACACGAGGATCGCTTCTTGCGATCCGTTCATTGCGCAGTTCGTCAGGTTTGCAATGGGGGAGAAGCGAACGCAGGGTCCGGACTGTGGACAGCGCAATCCACCCTGTTGCCAGCTAGTTCCGTTCAGGGTACGTTCGGCGATCACGCCATGATGTGGAACGCTGAAGTAGGCGCGTATGCCGGATTGTGTGGCTCGAAGGCCGGCGAAACTCGCATCGCTGATTCCAGCAGGCGAGGGAATGATGGTCCACGTCGTGCCCTCATTTGTCGAGATGATCGGAAGATAGGAGAAGGCTGGAGTCTGACTTGGGATATCGATAGCGTAGGAGGCCGCGATCACGGTTTTGCCGCTGGAGGTGCGCAAAGCTGCAAGACCAGCACAGGACTCATTGCCCGCGACGGAAGTCGGCACCCCTTTACTTTCCAAGAGCGTAGCGACGCCCCTGGTATTGACGATGCTGACCTTTCCATTGGACAGCATCCTGATCGCGTTCGCCTGACTTTGCGGGTTATAGCTACAGGTGAGCGCGACCCCGTTAGTTCCTTGTTCGGTAACAATTGGGGGATCAGCGCTCGTCTGGATAGCTGTAGGACCTTTGAGACTGATGGACTGGTACGTCAGCGGGGTGATCACCCGTAACTTCACGGGGCTAAGGAGTAACGCGGTGCCGGTGCCAGACCGCGTGCGAGCCAGCTCATACACCCCCTTGCCAATTGTCGTGCTGGGGAATCGATCGACGATGTAAAACTGATCCACAAAGGGTTGATTACTGCCGATGATGGTGGTGAGTACCGATGTGCCCTCCACCGGAATCATTTCGCCGGGGAGAACCTTGTCGGCCGGGAGGACGATCTGCGGCAGAACCGTCTTGACGGAGTGTGCGAAGCTGAGGGTCGTCGATCCCTCAGCGTGGCCTAGCCCACATGCCTGCAATATCTTGAGACATTGAATCCCCACGCGATAGCTACCCGCTCTGGGTGAAACGACCCGCAGCGGATAGCGTTCAAGCCAGGGGCCACCTGGTGTAACGAAGGAGGTTTGAAACTCCGTTGAAGAGAGCCAGTGTACAGGAACGCCATCGTATTGCAGCCCATCCACGCAGCCATCGAAACAAAGATTGGCATGGTCTGGTTCCGGGGAGAGTGGCGTGCTGACACGACCAGAAACAGTGACCGCCTCCCCAGGTTTAACTGATGGATGCGATACCGTGAGATCTACCGCTGGCTCGCTATGACCGGAGGGCACTGTGAAGCCCCCTTGTTCCGCCGCCGCTCCTCGCGGCATAGGGACTGCCTCGATACCGAGATAGTAAGTCCCCGAGGGGAGGTTGGGGATGCGGTAGCAGGATTTGGCAAGGTGCCCACTCATCGTCGCAGTCAGCGCACCGAGAGTACATCCTGCTTGCGACGCGCTGGTGGGAACAGCAGTAGGCTCTCGCCCAGAACGTGTTGGAGTGGTCGTACTCGTCGATGGCTGTCGCACGGCCGAATGCTGATGTGTCGTAGCCGCGTGCGGTGACGTTGTCGAACCACAAGCAGCGAGCACCAACCCAAGAGCGGTAAGTACGATCACCCACCGCCGTCCCTGCATCCACAAAGCCAAGCCGACACTCCTTCTGTCACTTGAGACCGATCAGAGTAACCCTAGCGAAATACTGGTGAGTTCATCATCTGATTGTCGTGATTATTCTCAGGATTCTCAAATAGTATGTCGTTCGTCATGATGAGCAGTTTGACGGCTTCTCGTGCGTGCAGTGATACTCTATGCTCTCTCATTCCGACGCGCCTGTGCTTCCGCGGTCCTTTACAACGCCGGACCTTTTTAAGGATCGATCATCGATCCGCTTCCACGGTGCGCCGATCGATGACGAATGCATTATCGCCGCTGCTCGTGGCACACTGTTTCGTCACTCAATCACTATGATCTTCTCGCATGGAGACTTTGATCAAGATGATTGAGACACGACACTCAATGTCGCATCTCAATCAATCTGATCGTGGTGCGACGTCCTGACCGGCTATGTTTCTCCTCCTGCGGCCGCTGACGCGTGCCTTGTCTCAATAGAGATGATCCGTGCGCGTCCGAAACCATGGCGTTGTCTCAATTATGTTGTTCTGACTCGATGCTGGCCTAAGCGGATCCTCCTTCCGTGCACGATAAGCCATCCAGTAGGGTGGGCTGGAGTCGTTGCGGCAGTATTTTCCTGCTGGCCACCTCCCTAGCGTCAGGTACACAACCAGAAGTGAGACTTTCATCTCAGCTTGATTCTGGTCGCACTTCTCGTAGTTGAGGTGAATCACTTTTGGGGGAGCCTACCAACCGAGGGCGAGCAAGGTAGCTACTGCTCTACATAAATAGGACATATAGAGGCAATAGGTGTATAATGATGGTTATGAGAGTAGTTGAACTGATTCGTGCGTTGGATTGGTTGGATATGGCCGGTATCTGGGCTCTTGATGGTCCGAGACTGGAGATGCTTTTCAATGAGTCACCATCGGCACTCGCAAAGTCCTTGTCGCGCCATGAAGAGGCTGGAGTTATCAAACGGGTTTGCAAAGATGTTTACATGAATCCAAGGGCTCGTAGCGCGCCGACAGAACCCTTGCTGGCTTTGGTGTCCGTGATCCGGCCCTTTGACTTCTCTTATCTGAGTCTGGAATGTGTGCTGTCCGAGGCTGGATGGATCTCCCAAGTCCCGATGCGTTATACAGTGATGACAACTGGCCGTAGCTATCTAATGACAACGCCGATTGGGATTTTGGAGTTCACGCATACTGTAAGAGTTCCCCTTTCCACTGACGTGGTGTTCGATCCATTTAGGGGTATCCACGTGGCCGTACCAGAACGTGCTCTCAGGGATCTTAGGCACGTAGGACGCAATCTTGATCTAGTCAAGGAGGAGAGTGATGATGGAGCCAGGGTATGAATCCATGCTGGCGACGGCAAAGGCGATTGCATCTCAGAGGCATGCGGCGGAGTCCGCCGTGGTCAAGGAGATCATGCACTATGAGCTGCTGCAGGCTCTCCTCGAGGCAGATGCAGCCAGAAGCCTGGTGTTTCAAGGCGGTACCGCGCTTCGGCTATGTTACGGCGGCAACCGATACTCGGAGGATCTTGACTTTGCCGGTGGCACAGCATTCGATCCTGTGGTAATGGGGGAGTTTAAGCGTAGGCTCACCGACAATATTTCGTCTCACTACGGATTGACCGTCGCAGTTGAGGAACGCCAAGCTAATCCGGACGACAAAATTGCGGTTCGCAGGTGGAAGGCAAAGGTTCATCTTCCGCGAGAGAACCGATCTTTGAAGCAGTCTCACGTCATCCATCTGGAAGTTGCTAACATTCCAGCCCACACTAGCGAGGTACGGCTGGTACGACCACTGTCCTCTACGGCACAGTACAGTTACCGGTCACTCATGGTGAAGACAGAGTCTCGCGAGGAGATTTTGGCGGACAAGATTCTTGCTCTGGGGGATCGCCCCTACCTGAAGCACCGGGATGTGTGGGATATTCACATGCTTGAACAGGCTGGAGTTGAGCTCGACAGTGGCCTGGTCAAGCAGAAGATTGTTGACTACCATCTGGAACGGAGTGTATTTCTAGAGAAGCTTGCTGAGCGAATTGATGTACTGCAACAGAGTGGCACGCGGCGGGAGTTTGCTATCGCGATGGCACAGTTCCTTGATGGACCCCTCCAGTCCTTCCTAAAGGACATCACCTTTCTCGACCAGGTGTTTAACGCTGCGGTTACCATCTCTCGGGAAGCGATTGCGCAACTTGAGCGCGGTGGCGGCGAGATTGAAGCTTAACGTCATCGACCTGATAAATCCGGCCCACTTGAGCGCTAAGACATTTTGTAACGTCTAGCGCGGCGCGGGTCCGCTCGTCAATCCGCTCTGCAGTGCGTACGTCTACGACAAGTCCATCGTCATTGCGCAAGCGCACTAAGCAGGGGTGTGGCTTCTCTTGACCCCTGGCGTCCAGCAGATCGTGAACGGCTGCGCGGCAATTCCTACGGCCTGATTCTCCCAATCGCATTGCAGAAGATAGTCACTTTCGAGCAAGCATTCAAAGGGGACCTGGGTGTCCAGCTTTCGGAACGGATAGAGACCTGCTTAGTTCTTCTTGAACCGATATGAACTGAACGATCGAACAGGCAACACCGACTCAAAAGGCATATTCACCAGGCCATTGTAGTGCTGACATGAGATAGAGCGCCCCCGAGGGTCTAGGTAGTCAAGGCCAAGGAAATTGTCGCTCACAAGTCTCCTATCGGGATGTTTCCCAACTATATTGAAACTTTGCCCGATTTCCGGTGTCGCGTTTCGATCAAAGCGATCTTTCCGTGGCGCTCTGACTGGGTCTTTTATAATCAGTTCTGCTCCTGGGGCGTGGTTTGTCTCAGTACAGATGATCCGCGCAGGTTCCAAACCATGGTTTTATCTCAATTACGTTGAGCAGACTCGATGCTGACCCTCTGGGTTTATCCTGGCCAGACGCTATTTTGGCCTACCTGGTATGCGAGCTGACCATTACGTTGGACGCACGCTGTCGGTCTACATGTCGAAGTGAATACGCTTGCGAGGCTGCTGGGGAGCCAGCAGCTCTATCTGAGCTTGAATGACACGGTTCAGGGAATCGTTGTGCGTCCTGACCTCACCAATAGTGGCCTCAACGGACTCAGGGAGCCGCGCAAGCAGGGTATGTACGGTTTCCGCAGCTTCCCCTTGAGTCATACCCCAACTCGTTGCTTCTCTAACGATCCCTTCAGAGCGTATCCGATCCACCGTCTGGATATCGTCGATGAACATTCCCATCTGCTTGTCATGCTGGGCATAACAAAGGGTGGACATGAGATCGTAGCCAGGAGCTAGGCGTATGCCCTCGGGGAGGTGAAGCAAAGTGAAGTTCTTGCCGTGTGCATCGCAGTTTCCGATAACAATATTGAACGTCACCAGCTCAAGCAAGGAGATGAGATCATCGTGGGTTCCATATTCTGACAACAATCCGGCGATCTGTCTCAGGCTCGGTCCTCCATAAGCTTGATACTTACGTGTGACAGGTAAACCCAGGGATTGACAAGTATCTTCTTGATGAATGCGAATCAGCTCTCCGTCTTCCCATCTCCGATCGAATCGTTTGATAGCCAAGACTGGGATGGTACCAAATTCCAATCGTTCGACCTCAGCGACTGCCAGTCCAACATTCGAGGCAAGACGCATGCAGAAGTATTCGTTGTCAACCGAGAATGGGAAGCGTTGGTCTGCTATCGGCGGTTTCAAGATGTGTGTCGAAGGCACTCCTCCCGTGGGAAGTGCCCATCGTCCATCTTCTAGTCTCGTCAGGAGCAGTTTGGGTTGTGCTCCGGCGAGAGAAATTCGTACCCCGTTTCCTACACCAAGCGGCGACTGAGGGAGTGCCTGCAAAAGCGATGACACGGTTGTATCATCGACTGGGGTGGCCAACGAGGGATCGGAACAAACTGGTGGCGGTTGAGTGTCGAGATGCTGGATGACGAGCGCTCCAGCACATTCTTTACCCAGTTCCCCAAGCAGCCCGAGGGTATCCGATGGGCCAAGTCTGAATCTTGCAGCGAGGATGGAGCGCGCGGGCTCCTCCGGTAAAAGGTTGTCTAGGAAATCCCTCGTCAGAGCGTTTGGGTAGCTCGTTCGAACAAGCGGGAGCGAAACGGACAGCACGGGAGCACCGAGGTCGAAACGGTCAAATGTCACATCGAGATAGGTAAGGGATAGACGGCCTCGAGGATCACGTTCAACACGAGCCACCGGTTCGCCTTTGAGCCAGATGACAAGCGAGTCTACACTCACCATAACTCGCTTTGCAGCAACATCTTGATATCGAGTTCGCGCAAGATCTGGAAGAGCCGACGAAGCTGCTCAGTCTCCTTGCCGTTCTCCATCTCGGAGAGATAGCTACGATCCACACCGATCCGGTCGGCCATCTCCAGTTGGGTCAAGCCAGCCGACCTACGAGCCTCGCGAAGAGCGATGCCAAGAACTTTCGCATTGTAGATACGGAAGGAGCGCTCAGCAGTAGTACCGGTGTGTGGGGATGTGTCCATATTCCAACAGTATAGCAATGTCGGGATATTCCAGCTCTCATTCGTAGTCACCGCACGACAAGGTGTACCACAAGACCTCTAGCTAGGAGAAGCCCAAAACGGTTTCATCCGCAAGCCTCCTGTCAACAGTTTCATCAACTTTATTGCGAGTTCCCCCTTTTTCAGAGATAGATCATGTTGAATGAGATTTTGATCAAGATGATTGAGGCACGACAACTCATCTTGAGCATATATTCCGGTCGCCAAGCATCCAACTTGACATAATATCCATTCTCGGCGCTTTGCAGACATGGTTCCACTGCGGTGGCTGTCTTTTGTCTTGTGTCAATTAAGTTGGCGTTAATCGCAATATACCTGTTGAACCGCCCCGGGTTTTACAGAGACTCGGTTAGTTGTCAATCAGGTAATTTCCTGACTGCCTTCGAGCATAGTAGAGAGCTTCGTATTCCGCCGGCGACATCATTCCAATCGAGGAGTGAAGCCGTCGGTTGTTGAACCAATCCACCCACTTACAGGTCTCCCATTCGACCGCGATCTCGTCGTCAAGGAGACCGATCGCATGGATTAACTCCGTCTTGTACAGGCCATTCAAACTCTCGGCCAGAGCATTGTCATAGCTGTCACCCGTAGTGCCGACCGAAGGTCGTATGCCAGCCGCCAGAAGAGTTGCCGAGTAGGCCACAGAGAGATACTGGACGCCTCGATCGCTCTGATGGATGAGATCCTCGGTATCTGGTCTCGCCGCCATAGCCATTGCTAGCGCATCGGTAGCTAGGTCACTCTCCGAGAGAGTTGGCCACCTTCCAACCGACGATCATCCTAGAGAAGACGTCGATGATGAAGGCTACATATGCCCACCCAGCCCTTGTCTTGACATAGGTGTAGGGTCGGACCGGGACGCCCTGCCAGCCTTTCAGCTGGTAGGTTTCCCCGGACCGCCCTCCGAACCGGACGTGCGACTCTCACCGCATCCGGCTCTCCACGTGTTATGCCACCTGAACGGGTGAGACTGTCGTTTCACTTGACCATGGTGTGGGGATTCGAGTACCCCGGTATCGGTAGCGAACGATCGCTACCTTCTGTGGCCGGAACATCTCGACTCGCCCATCGCGTATCTCCCAGTTGGGGAGGTGGCGACGAACGAGTGTCCCCTTATTTAGCCCGGCGTGTCGTTTGCGCAACCAGCCATAGATCCTCCACCACGTAAAGTGATCGAGGTAGCTAAAGGTCTGCGCGGACACACCGTGATAAAAGTAGTTACACCACCCCTGCAGGACTCGGTTCACCGAGATCAGCAGGTCGCAAAGTGTTCGGTGCCTTGCTCTTGTAGTCAGCGATCTGACCTTGCCCATCACCGAGGCGAGAGCCTTCTTCGATGGGTAGGTGTAGACGGCTTTCTTGCCGTTTTGACCCCTACGGTTCCGACGCTGGATGTGCCAGCCGAGAAAGTCAAAACCCTCGTCTATGTGACAGACCCTCGTCTTTTCTTCCGATAGGCGTAGGCCCATCGGAGCGAGCACCGCTCTCACCTCATCCCAGAGTGCTTCGGCATCGTCGCGGGAACCGTTAACCATGACCACAAAGTCATCCGCATATCGGATGATCCTCATAGCAGGTATTCCAGCCCTGCGATGCTTGGCACGCATCGATGCTGGACCGAGTGCCTCCCATTTAGATGAGAAGTGTTCGTCCAACACCGATAGGGCAATGTTGGCAAGTAGTGGCGAGAGGATCCCGCCTTATGTGAAGTAGACGATTATGCGAAGTTGACGGACATACTCCCATGTCAAGGTGTATCCATGGGCGCAGTAGCTTCGCATAATGCGTCGTCACTTTGTTGAGGACTTGCAGGCCATTGAAGAGGTCAGCAACGCCGGTCTAATCGGGCAGTCTCGGGGTGGTGTGTTCGGATGTCTCTCAACGTTCCGGTCTCCTGACGAGGCAAGAAATCATATTGCTGGTCTAAAAACCCTACACCTAACTCCTCAGTGAGGTCTGGGGCGTGCTCGGCCTCCAGAAACGCAGCAGTACGGCTCCACATGCGCCGATAGTAACTGATCGTCCCCTCGGCGTAGTGCAGCCGATGTAGCTCCTGTTCTAAGGCAGTGGTCAATTGGAAAAATGATTCAGACATGAACTAGGTACCTCCTCAATGGGTTAGCGGGATCGTGAAGATCCTCCACTCCACTTTGGCCCATGGTGACGTTATGCGAAGTACATAAGACCTGGATGCCAATCTGACCTGGGAGTCTGGGTGTCAACTTCGCATAATCGTCTACTTCACATAAGGGTCGTTATGCGAAGCTTCTAATAACCCGCCTTGGGGAGTGCCGGTGATTGTCTCGCGATTGAGGCCCCTTTCCGTAAGGACTCCAGCTCGCAAGAATGCCTTTATCAAGCGAAGGATACCTTTATCTCCGATTCGACGTCGCACCCTGCCCATGAGGGCAGTGTGGTCGATCTCATCAAAGCACGCCTTGATATCTCCCTCAAACACCCATTCGTAGTTACGGACCGGTGTGCCAAGGAAGTGTATCTCAGCTATTGCATCCTGGGCTCGGCGCTTGGGGCGAAAGCCATAAGAACACGTCTTAAAGTCCGCCTCAAAGATCGGCTCAAGCACTAGTTTCAAGGATGCTTGCACCACCCGGTCCGCAGCAGTTGGTATCCCAAGACGACGGACTTTGCTTGCCGCCTTGGGGATTACCTTCTCCCGAACTCGGGTTGGGCTAAACCGACGAGCCTTGAGGTCATCTCGTAGCTCACCGAGAAACTCCCCGGCAGAGGCGATAGATCGTGGTGCGATCCCGTCAATGCCGGCGGTGCGCCCACCCTTGTTGTCCCTTACCCGACTCCACGCCATAACGAGGAACGCCGGGTCATAGACAAGGTTGAATAAGTCATCAAAACAACGACCAGCATCACTGATCGCCCATTGGTGTAGCTTCGTCTGCATCCTGAGTACCCGGTGCTCTGCCTCGTCGAGGTCGGGCCACGGAGCGCCTATATTCACAAGCGACCTCCTCGTTCTGTTCTGTTGCTACAAACACGCTGGAGCCCTTCGCCATGTAGTCGGCTTTCCCGACCTCGGACTACTACGACTCCTCCGCCCCACTTAGACAGCATCAACGAGCGACACGCCTTCCCGCCAACCAGCTGGTTGCTGGCCGGGTAGGGGGCTGTCAAAGTGGTTCCCACGTTCATCCTTTCACCGTTTGACAGGTGAGGCACCCAACTATGCCCCTGCAACTTCGCCACGACTACGCCGCAGGCCTTCACCGTGGCCTCCCGATCGACGACATCAATCGACCAAGGAGTTCTCGACACCGAGATGCCGATGCGCATTGCAACCCAGCCCATATCCGTCAGGTTTGGAGCTGGTGGCTCGTTCTTGAGAGGCTTTCATACGCTGGTTCACTGTCGTTATACCTTCCTGTCTTGCTCGCCGGGCACTCAGGCCATCTGACAGTTCTGACCCGCCCCGGCTTTGTCAGGGCTGCTTGCCACCTTTCCCTATGTCCTCTAGGGTCAGGCTGCCCTCAGCTTCTACTCACTCGCTGCGACGAGTGGGCGGCCGTGTCCTTTCACCACGGCGCGGTTCCAGGCGCCTCGTGGCGCTCGATATCGGCACACCAAAGTTCATTTGGTTCCCACGACACGAAGTGTCGCTTGATGAGGTCCTTAGGCTTCTCTAGCGCCTCATCAGCGATGGTGGTGATCACGATGCCCTTACCTCGGGTGGCGCCCTTAATGCCCAGCTCACGCATGAGTCTCTCCACGGTGCAGCGAGCCACTTGGTGGCCAGCTCTGTTGAGCGCTACCCAGAGCTTCTTGGCCCCATAGACGCGGTAGTTGGCCTCGTAGGTCTCGGTGATGAGGACCTTGAGCTCCTCGTCCCTGAGGGTTCTCTCGGAGGGTTCTCGTCGCTTGTAGTCATAGTAGGTCGAGGAGGCGAAATGCAACACTGTGCAGATCGGCTGGACCCCCCACTTGTCCTTGTTTGAGTCGACGAACGCGACGACTTGTTTCGTTTGGTTCCTGGTCGACCGTCCAGCTCGGTCGCGAAGAAAATCGATGCCGCGCGCAGGATCTCGTTCGCCCGCTTGAGTTCAGCGTTTTCGCGTTCGAGTTGGCGCACCCGCTCCTTGGCTTCGGTTGTTACTCCTTCGCGGTCCCCTGTATCGATCTCGGTTTGGCGTACCCAGTGACGTAGGGTCTCTGGGGTCATGCCGAGCTTGTTAGCTACCGATTGAATCGCGGCCCACTGCGAAGGGTACTCCCCTCGGTGGTCCACAACCATACGAATAGCCCTATCCCTTACCTCCGGTGAGTAACGCTTCACCTGTGCCATAGTAACTCCATCCTCTCAAGAGTAGGAGTCTCCAGTAAACCCGGGGTGGTTTACTCAATCGCCATGATCTACAATCTACCAAACAATGAGTTCCATCTGGGATGCAACTTGCAGCGAGTGGCGCGATGGAAACACCGAGCTGTCCACCCAGTTGCCCAAACTACAACGTCGAGATCGCCATGACAGCTACTAGGGTTGCGACAACGCCGTCCGAAACCTCAGGAGACAAGGTCCGCGAGGAGCCTGTCAAGTACGAGTTCTTCGTGGACCACTCGACCCACCTCCAACATTGCCTGTTGAAGTGCCAAATCCCAGCTAGCAGATATCGGCTTGCCCGTCAGTGGCGGAAGCTCTCCAGTGGCAGACGCGGCCGCGGCCAGATAGTCGGTGGAGCCCATTTGCCATGAGATAGCACCTATGTGGGCGATGACCCGATTGGCAATGGCGATACCCGGCCAATCGAAGTCGCCATGGTATCGAAATGCTGCACCGGCACCATGAAGGTGCGAGAGGAGATCCAAGACGACCGAATTGGGGTTGCCGAAGGTGCAGACTACTGCTGCCTGAGATCTTGCATCCGAGGCCGCCTCAACGATTCTTGGGTTTTCGCATACGTAGACGGTCGTATTGGGTGCCAGTCTCCACAGTATCCTCGACAGATCACGGGCGGTGAGGTGAGTCTCAAGAGAATCGTCTGCACGGTCGCGCATCTCACTCTCGCGTTTGCCTGGGCCGAGGGGGCGAAGTCCAAGGGTGAGGACGGTGCTCGATACGCTGTCGGTGATCACTCCGGCCTCGCGCCACAGTGCCCTGCGCTCCATCGCTGAAGTCGGTATCCCGATTCCCTTGGCCGCGGCGACACCCCGTAACACCATGGCAGAGAGCGTGGTGTCGTCGTCCAGGCCATGTGCTGAGCCAGTGATATGAACCGCTAAGTCGTTCCGGGCAATCTCGGAGTAGCCCTCCGAGGAGAGAAAGGGAAGCATCCCGAGAGTGCGAGCCGCTTCCCGTGCACAGGCATCAGCGCTATGGGGATCAAGACGGGAAAGGAGAGGTCTGACCGACTCGAGCCACGCATCACACCAAGCATGAGCGCTCAATCCCTCGCTGATTGCTGCAGCAAGTGTGCCACTAGCGCGCAGGTTCCTGGCCGTCTGTGCGTCAAGTCGCAGCGCTTTTCTGTCCGTGAGGGGTCCGTCCAGGAGTTCGAGGACGTCGGCAAGGCCGCGCTGGGCCGCGCTCGCCCGTAGTGTATCGTCAAGGCTGGCTAGGTCGACGCGGACCCTCGTGCCGGTGATCCGCCGCCCGAGCAGCCCAGACAGATCGCCACGTTCGCGATCATTGAGGTCGTCTATGACGAGAATCCCCTTTGGGATGAGGCCGTTCTGCTCAAGCCGACCCCGAGCTGGCCCCCACAACCTTCGAAGACCGTCTGAACGGAGGAGCTTTTCGGTAGCGGGAGCTAAGACAGGAGTAGGTCTCTGGGTCATGGTCAGGTGACCTCGAGGGTGGCTCGCTCACCGTCCCAGTGGGTATGCACGAGAGCGACCCCCGGGGTGCGAGCGTCGCGAAGGCACTCATAGATCTCCAAACTGATGCCAGGAACACAACCGGTTACACGCTCGCTGGTGATGATGAAGTCCAGGTCGAGTTCGAGGAGTAACCCGAGCAGGAGTCCGTGGGTCGGTTCATCGACCTTGGCAAAGGCGTCGTCGAGGAGGATGAGCCGCGGCGCTCGTGGGCTGCGTTTCTTCAGCGAGTCGAAGTAGGCAGAAGCCGCAGAGAACAGTGTCAGGTAGGCCAGCACTCGTTGCTCCCCTTGGCTCACGGCAAGACGGTTCGAGAGGTTGCGTTCGCGACGCGGATGAGCCGCATCGATGACTTTGATGGCAAAGGTGTGCCAGTTGCGATAGTCGAGTGCAGTATGAAGGTGAACTTCGTAGCTCGCGCTTGGATCAGCTTCTCGTGCGGCATCGATAAGAGAGCCGAGAAGCCTCGCCAACTGCTGGTTTTTATCCTCTCCACGAATAGCGGGGGCTTCGCGCAACATTGGGATTGCATCGAGTGCCTCTGGAGGCGCATCCTCTCTGAGGTGCCAGTCGAGTCTGACGCCAAGGCCGTGCGATGTACGCACTTTGGCCAGCGATTCGTTCATCGCTGCACAGAGGGTGTCAGCATCGAGGAGTTGTCGACGCAGATGTTCACCTAGTTCACTCAGCAGGAAGCGCTGAAACACCTCTTGCTGGCGAACCGTCAGGCGGGATTTAGCCTCGGCCACCTCCTTGGTGAGGCGCTGGGCCACCACGGCGATGGGTTGGCGGCCGGTGTCATCCTGGATCTCGAAGACCTTGATACCATCGTCGGTCTCGTCCTGGGTCGCCTCGTACCCGGCCGCTATCCCGCTGTCGCCGGACAGCGTTTCGTAGCGCCTCAGTATGCTCCCCTCGCTCACCTCTGAGCCCCCCGTCGCAGCGTCAATGATCTTCTTGGCGTATGCATCCAACTGCTGGCCCGGGCGGATGCTGTCCTCAGGTGGGGTCGTGAGCTCGACCCCTTCGGTTCCGAATGCCGCCAGTGAGAGTCCAGGGGTGGTGAGAATCCGATCGAGGCTGGTAGCCGCGTTCTGGATGGTCCTGTCTGCCTCATCGACCGCGATATGGAGTCTGTTGACACGATCGTCGGCAAGGGCTCGATCCTGTTGTAGACCCGTGAGCTCCTTGCGAGCCCAAGGCAGACTGCGCTCGGCCTCGTCAAGAAGTGCTTGGGCTTGGTTGATCTTGGCTTGGACCTCTTGGGCCCTCTCGCCGACAGCATCCTCGAGGGTAGCGAGTTGCGCGGCCTCGTTATGGTAGCGAAGGCGCTCCTGGGCTGCAGTGGTTGCAAGTCGTTGGTGTTCATCGGATGCCCGCTGCCATGACTCAATCGCCTTGTGGTGGGACGCTAACGCACGAGTGATGCGCTCAGCATCGCCGAGGGCAGTGTGCACGCGTTGCGTGAAGAGAGACACCGCACTGCGCAACTCCCCAAGTGTGGAGAGCTCCTTTGGCATGCCGAAACGGGTTGCCTGTTCGCTAAGGTGACGACGAGCACGCGTCTCGACGTCTCGTGCCTGTTCGGCAGCGTTGCGCATCTCCTCGGACTCGCTTCGGTGCTGAGCGGTGATCATGCCAAGCGTGGCTAGCCTGTTGAGGGCCTCGACAAGCTCGCGTGCACCGGGAAGATCATGGCGAAGTCGGGTGAGCTCATCTCGTCGGTTAATGACAGCTTCTCTCGCGTCACGGGCCTTGGTGACCTCGGACTGTGCCTCCAAGATTTGGGTGTTGATGTGGGCGAGTTCACGTTCGCGGGCTTGGCGACGAGCGGTCACGCCTATGAACTCAACCTGGTCTTTATGCCAAGCTCCAGTTGCTACTCCAAGACGCCATCGTCCTTTACCATCAACCCAAGAAGAGGCCTCAGGGTGCGAGCTGACTGCGATGCTAGTGAGGAGCGCACTGATTGTCGTGGACTCCACGGCGCTGTCGGGCGGCGTGGCAGGGGTAAGAACCGAACTAAGCGGCGTTGCTCCGGCCGGGAGAGGTGACGGAGTGAGAAGAAGGTCCTCGGTCGTCGCGCTGCGAAGCATCCCCTCGGTGCTCACCCAGCCATCGAGTAACCCACTTGCCTGGAGGGCCGCCTCGATACCAGCCGCGGTGGCCTGATCGACGTCGGTGGTAAACTCAACGGCCGCGTAGAACGGGATGCCAGTGTTGGGATCACGAGATAGCGCCCGATACGGTGACGGTTCCGGGAGCTTTTCGGTGCGGGCCTCTACTTGGGCGAGCTGGGTTTCAAGAGCGGCAAGGGCAGCGTCTGCATCTCGTTTGGCGAAGGTAGCCTCCATCAGGGCCGCCTCCACACCTTGGTGACTCGGGGCAAGGAGTTGTTCGACCTTGCCGGGAAGCGAGTCGACCTCATCTGCGGTCAGAAGAAGCCCTGCATCGAATTCGGAGTAGGCGCCGACGGTGCTCCAATCGGTACCATCACACACAACCCTTGCCTGGTCGAGCCAAAGGCTCACCTGGTGACGCCAGCGGCGGTCCTGGTCAGCCGCGGTGGCAGCTGCCTGGTTCTCGGCGAGGCTCGCTCGTTCGAGTTGCCTTTGGGCGCTTGCGGCGGCAGCTTCGGCCGTCGTCGCGACCGTGTCAAGGTGCTCCACCTGCTCGGCATCTTTGATGAGTGTGCCAAGGATCGTGGAGCGGTGGTGGCAATGGCTGGCGAGGGTCTTGAGATCGGCTTCGTATCTTTGAATCGCAGACTCGACTACTCCGATATCGATGGTGCGAGGTGCTGAATCGGTCGGCTGGGGCGTAGTGACCTTTGGCCCGAGTGGGCGATGGACTTCGGTGATTGTGACTGGTTCAGCGAGAAGGTTGACGTCGATACCAGCGGATACCGCTAGCGGTTCGAGTGCACGACGGGTGGCGCGCGTCTGGGTTGCTTCGTGGTCGACGTTGGCTGCGCTCACGGTGACCGTATCGGCCTCCTGCTCGGCGTGGTTGCGAGCGAGGTCGGCGGCATTTTCGGCGGCCGTGGCAGCGCTCAGATAGGCATCAACCCGCTGCTTGCGGTCATTGATTGACTGCAAGTGCTGATAGGCCGGAGAGGTCAGCAGAACTTGCAGTTCGTTTTGGGCATCGTGGGCCTGGGTGTCGAGTCGGTCGACCCGATCCTGCGCGGTCTCGGCGGACTGACGCGCTCGTTGGGCCTCTCCTTCGGCGCTTTTGAGGTTGCGTTGCGTGGCCTTTGCCTCGTTCGCCGCATCGATGACGAGTTGTGCGCGGTGGCGCAGAACCCCGCGTGCGTAGTCGCGGTAGGAGTCGAGGAACGTAGCGAGGGCACGTTCGGTTCTTTCGGCACGCGCGAGATCCTCCCGGATCTTGGTGAGGTCGTCGAAGTTCTGGGCTACACCTGCGATTAAGTCGTCATCGAGTGGAGGAAGCGCCTCCGTGAGAACCTTGGTGTGTTGTCCCGCCTCGATGTTCTCGCCTACGCTTGGTCGTCGTAACTCGTAGAGCAGATGACAGAGGTTGCGATAACGAGCATCATCGTCGATGCCGAAGAGCTCCGTCGCTACGCGGCGGGCATACGATACTGTCGTGGTGAAGAACTCCTCGGGTTCGAGCTGGAGCCGAAAGGCCTCCTGTTCTAACATGCCGGATTCATCGTCCAGGGCAATGCCGTCATCGACGCGCTTGTTGGAGATGAAGAACCATACGGTATGCTTACGAGCCGCTGACGAGGCTTTTACCCCGCAGCCCAGTGTCCGAAACTCCTCATTCCCCGCAGTATCGACGGCCCGGAGCTCGAGCCACATGTAGCCGATGTGATTGCCCGGCTCTCGTCCATCGGTCATGAGCCAAAACAGCGAGGTGCGGTCCTTCCTGACACAATCGAGAGCACGGGTGTCGCCGTCCAAGAGGAAGGGGAGCAGCATCTCCATCGCCTTGGACTTTCCCGCCCCATTCTTGCCCCGCAACAGCATCCGGCCACCTGAGAAGAGAAGGGAGACATCGTCGTACTGCCACACGTTGCGAATCCCGGCACGATGAAGGACGAACCGGCCGATCCGTTCGACAGGCATTGACACTAACTCCAATGGTTCTGAGTCGTCTACAAAGAGGCTCATTGCGTTCCTCCGAAAAGGTCGCCGATGGTCTTACTGGGAACGATGACGGATTCATTGGCGACGTAGCGAGCAGCAGCTGCGAGGAGTACCCAGTCTCGAACTGCGTCATCGCCGCCTACCGAGATACTACCCGAATCCACCGGCGCTATGAGGTGCATATCCTTGAGTAGTCGGCGCACCTCTGACGCGAGGGCGACGGTATCTGCGACCCAGGCTTGACCCCACCTACGGTGATGACGCTCGACATAGCCATCGAGCACCTCCTCAAGGAGTCCATCGGGGATCGGAACGCTCACCACAAGAGCGTTACGTGGATTGGGGACCGGCGATGGGCACAGACGCGTGGCGAGTTCGGCGACCGTCAGGAGAGCCGCCTGTGCTACCGTCCCGTTACCGGGAAATTCACGGTCGGTGATCTCGGGGTGAAAGAGGGCTACTCCTTCGGCGCGGATCTCGAGCGTGGCGCCGAGGAAGTCGCCGAGAACGGTCTCCTCTCGCCGCTGGTTTTGACTCATCCATGCTCGTTCCTCGTCATCTAAGTCAGTTCGATAGACGACCGGCGTCTCCACAAGCTTGCGCCGTACGCGATGGCGCGGACCGCCGACAAGAGCCGACCCCGCGCGCTCGATGAGATCTGCTGGACTCTCTGCTTGGCGCAGAGGGCCTGCGACCAGGTGGCGCACGAGGTCCCGTCGCACAGTCAGGAGCACGTCAGGGCCCTCCTCGGTGTATCCGGTCACCGAGTTCTCGTCCTCAATGAGGACACCCCAATCGACGAGGAGCCGTAGCGCTGAGACGAGAGCCCGTCGCTCACCTATGCTGTCATCGAGCGCTATTTCTGTCTCTGCGGCCGCCGTTCGGAGGTCAGTGACAAGACCCGAGAGAAGTAGTTGCTCTCGCGATGTCAGGAGGACGGCGATGATGAGGGCGACATAGCTGTATGCTCTCGGCGTCATCGGGTTTGGTGAGCCAGAACGGATCCCGGGCCGACTCGCATCACCAAGAGCCGCCTTATAGAGCCGTGCGAAGCTAGTCTCCACGACGAGGCGGTAACCGAATAACTGATGGTACTGCTCGATGAGCCAGTCTGCATGCTTACGGATGAGCCGGAACTCCTCGGCGAGTGGCCCCTGCGCGAGCACAAGTGGATGGGCGAGGAGTGTGCGCGCACCCACCTGGCGCTCGGCGGTGGCGGTCGAATCGACGAACATCATTGGTGTGCGGCCTCTCGTTCGGGTCCACCAGATCCCTGAACAGCAGTGAGTTCTAGGTCGAGGTCGATAAATGTCAGGCTTCCCGTCATAGCATGTACGGTAGTCCTGTGGTTGATGTGGGGACGAACGATGAGCTCAAGGCCCGTATCGGCTGCGATACCTTTCCCGTAGGAGAACGACGGGTGCTCTGAATCGAGCTTCAAGTCTCCTGTGGCCAGAGCGGATCCGAACAACTCTACAAGTACGGCCATGGCATCACCGCTAAGACAGACATCCTCGAGTCTTGTTGCCGCCGCAGCCAGTTCATGACAGGCAGCCTCACGTGCCCGGAGGGATCTTACGTGGTCAGCGAGGAGGGCTTGTTTCTGTGCTCTGTGGATGACAGGTTGGGCCGCACGACCGCGTGGGGTCCGGTCTCCGCGATCTCGGAGACTCACCGGGACCGGTGCTCTCGGCGCTTGCCACCAGGACGTCGTTGCAGGCACCTGATCGGGGTCGACTGAACCGTCCTCACCGATTGGGATACCGAGATGTCGGGCCCCGTATATCGCAAAGGCTGCATTGTACAAAATGTGAGCTTCAGCGGTGGTGGAATCACGGAACCAAGTGGCTAGCTTCAACAGGTCGCGCCGATGGGAGGCGGCGCTGCTTGTGGTAGCGTTGATACGCTTGAGATTCACGAGTAGCGCAGACAGTGCCCGATTAGCGGCGGAGCGAAGCTGGTAAGCCCCCGACGCGGAGCCACCCTCAGAGAACCAGGCCCGTAGCTCTTCCCAGTCGCCTTTGCTGCGCCCGCGAGCCTTCCCGACCCCGCCCTGTTTGGCGTTCTCAAGGGCGCGGAAGTCAGCGCTGTGCTCATCGAGCACCCCGAGGAGCGAGTCGACATTGGGCCAGAGCCGCTTGAGTGCCTCCTCGATGGCGGGGGTATAGAGGGTCACTTCTCCAACGACGGTCTCCAAATAGTCAAGGAGGAGTCCCTTGAATCCGTTGAACTCATCATCGTTCAAGTCAAAGCGGGACACCACTGAAAATACATAGGCATAGAAGTCATTGATGGATGCCGCAAAGTCACCAAACTGGAGGAACAGAGTCGAGACCTTCTCGGCAACCTCCACGCCTTGGACGTTCTGGGCGCCGTAGGCCAAGAGAGAGGCCAGCTCGTCGATACCACGAGCGATCAGGTTGAGCAGCTCTCGGGATACCTCTCGCGCACCCTCAGCGGCGGCCAAAATCGCGTCGACGTCGCGCTGAATCGCGGTTCCCAGTTTTGATACCTGGTAACGTGCCGCTTGTCGGTGGTATTCGGCAATGCTCGTTACACGAACCTCTCTGGGTGATGGAAGGAGGTTGCCCCAGGTGGCCAGCTGACGAAGCTTTGCTTCGACGGTTTCAGATTCGACTCGAATCCCGTCGTGGGCGAGACGCTCTGTGACGTCTTGAGCGGACCATTCAGCGAGCAACACCGAAGTAAATTGACGCATGATGGACAGATAGAGGGTTCTGTCAGGCACTGCGAGGTAGCGATATGCGTCGAGGCGGCCTATCTGGTCATCAGACAAGCCGATGTCGGCGGGTCCGACAACAGAGGTTGCCTCTAGCGAGAACTGTTCGCCGTCACGAAGAGAAGAGGGCGGTTCACCACTGCTCCCGTAGTCTCGCACACCCGGAGAATCGTTGGTTTGATCCGCATGGGGGTCCTGCGCGGATCCCTGTTTTCTGGGGGCTGCTGGTTGGGAGTGAGGCTGGTCGTGGTTCTCTACGAGATCCATCATGAGAGATCGAATCCTTGTTCGCTAACGTTTGAGAGAGGAGGCGAGTAGGTGACGAAGTGGGCCCCGTTTGAGAGTGCGCCAAGTGGCTGCCGACAGGAGAGTATCGAGAGTGTGGAGTTGCACTCCCATCGTCTGTCATACACTCCAAACGGCCAACTTCACGACCTTCACTCTAATCTGACCTTTACCCTCATCCATAGAGTACCTGCAGGAGCTGTACTCCGGCCCGCCCCTTTGAGAGCATTTTCATGGGCTGGGCGAGATGGAGACTATTACTCGTTGGAGCTGGTTCCATCAAGCGTCTGGCTGGATGGACGGAACCCGGTACCGAAGCTCCACGCACGCTTATGGCTCTCGTCTTGTCACGAGAAGATCCGCTATCTTGGTGTCGAAACGATCAAAGCTGACGAGACCGTCGAGGTGGCGGAGCTCTACGAGCGCGACTAGGTACGCGTCAGGCCAGTCCAGCTTCCGCTGTTCGTAGTGCTCCAAGGTGCGCCGTAGGAGTGTTTCATTGTCGACGACCACCGATCCCAGGGACAAGGTTGCTTCAACGAGGCGGGCTATCTCGTTCCTCGGTCGTGCATAAGGACCCTGTAGGACGTAGACGATCTCAGCCACAGTGAGATCGGCAAGCACAAGACTGCGAGGTGGGGCGTTGACTAGGGCATTCGTGGCCCTTGTAGCCATCTCGGCGGGCTGGCCGGTGAAGTGGCGAAGCACGACCTTCGCATCAAGAGCCTCGCTCATGAGTTGGGGTTGAGCTGGTGTTCGGCCTGCTGGACCCACGCCGCTGCCCGGAGGGTCGGCCAATCAGCGCCGACCCATTCATCTGGGACAGGCACTGAACCGGCCAAGGCCATGAAGTCAGCCGCTTTGCGAATTTGGGCATGAGGCTCACCTACCTCAGTATCCACTTCGAATATCACCTCGTCGCCCACATTGAGGTCAAGCGCGCGCCGAACGGCAACGGGGATGGTTACCTGACCTTTGGCCGTGACCTTTGCTGCTAGTTCCATATCCTTACTGTACCATATTGTAAGGGTATAGGTTATATGTAAGGAGTGATAGGTAAGAAATGGCGACCTGGTGCACCGTCCGGTTGTCGATCGTGGAAGGTCGCTGGTCATGAATGCTATGGATACTCCGCTACTTGGTCCCAATGTTCAGATGCGAGACGATCGAATCCCCCAGCAACCAGTGACCCTCTTCGTATAAGGCCCGGGGAAACGAAGAGGATCCAGGGCGATCATCGCCAGCTGGGCAGAAGCGGTCCTCTTGGAGCGGGCAGTCTTGGTTCACCTGCCGGCTTCTGAACGCTCACGTAACCCAGTGCCGATCACTCCGCGTCATTGACCCAAGAACTCCCATCGAGCCACGCCAGCTCGGTCTCAAAGCGCTGCCGTTCTTCGCGCTCGCGCTCGAACAGGGCGCCGGTCTTCGTCAATACCAGGGTGTAGGGACGACCAGTCCGCCGGGTCTGGTGGGTTACCGGCAGTTCAGAGGCGTCGATACGGTGATGCATGTGGGCTCTGCCGTCCTGGCGGAGTGGCCATTCAAGCTGGGTTGTGGCGGGATCGGCTAGGAAGGTCGCAAGCTTGGAGCAGAGCTCGCACGTGCACCCAGGCGGCAGTAGGATCGACCAGTCATCGTCGCGTCGTTGGCTACGAGCGAGGAGGTCGGTCAGGGTGTAGCGGACGTGGGCCTTGACGAGTTCGAGTCCAGTCGCCTCCCACTCGGTTGGTGGAGTGGTTCGCAGGACGGCTATCGCGCAGTCCAACAACCTATCGCCTCCTGAGCACACGAGGCCGATCAGCTCGTCGCTGACGGCATCGGCACGGACGAGACCTGCACCCTGTAGCACGCCGGCGACCGGGACTCCCAGGTCGGATAGGTGCTGTCTTCGTCGGCTAGGGGAGGATCCCATGAGCGCCGACTCGATACTCTCTCGCGTCCAGTTCTTGGCGGCTACGAGCAGCAGTCGGGCTACTTCACCACCGGAGCCTCCCGTCTGGGCGAGAGCGCCGCAGAGTTGGGGTAGCTCAGCGATCCACGTTTCAGTGTTCTTCTTTGTCGATGCGTAGTAGTACCGTTGCGGCAGCGACCACTGCGCCACAAGTGCACTCATCCAAGCCTCGCCATAGCTCTCCGAGAGCGCACTCAGAGTCTTGGCGTGGGTGTGGCTGAGCATCTCAAGGCGGAACGGTCTAAGGAGCGCGGCGGCCAACTCCGGTTCCGCAATCAGGCGGGCAACGGATAAGGCGCCTGCGATCAAGTCGGGTGATTGTGCCCGGCTCACCTCTCGATCCCAGAACGGAGCAAGTGTGGCGGCCATGTTCTGGGCACCCTCGAGGTCGCCCGTGTGGATCTGTGCGATGAGGGTATCGAGCGCCCAGCCCGGTGACGCCTGAGCTCGCACGATGAACGCGCGTTGACGGGGCCACAGTACGATCGCTCCTCGGTGGTACCAACGATCAAGGGTATTGCCCCAGTTCCCCATGTAACCCTCGTACTCAGACGAGTATGGCTCCAAGCTATCTGATGGAGTGCTGGCACAAACCTCGTCGTCGCCAACCGATAGTGAGAGGTCACTTTCGCTAGCACCGCTCGGATCGATCCATGTGTGAAGGGTGATCTCGGACTCGATGAGCTCTTGGACATCGTGGTCTTCATCGTCGTACTCATCGTCATCATCCCCATAGTCGGAGTGTCGATACCAGTGAGAGGGCGGTTCGGACTCATCGGTGCTCCACGTCTCGTGCACGTCGGCTAAGGCCAGTACCACTTCGTAGTCAGCACGCTCAGCGGCAGCCTCAAGCAATGTCGCCGACCGACCATCGATACCTTTTAGGCGTGACCAACTCAAGGCACGTGGAGTGTACTGATGGTCGAGGAGGTACACCAGGTGCTCCGGGGCGCTTGGAGTACCGAAGTGCTCGTCGAGACAACCAACCAGCTTGTCGATCAGCTCTGAGTTCACCTCGCCCGACGGCTGGCGGGTCTCGCTGACAGCGATTAAGTCATAGGTGAGCACCACCCGGTACCCAGAGGTGACGGGCTTGACCTCATGCTGGCAATCGCTGAAGAAGCCTACAAAGGATAGAGCCTTCTTTGACCCCCGGTAGGTAGCCGTCTCTGTTCCCTGGTGGACCTCCAGGGCGCCGCCGGTGAATGCTGAGGGTAGGCCGACCACGAGTGAACCCACCATCGCGTCATCCTTCTCGGAGTCCTGGTGGGGGAGGAAGAACTGGCCAGGTCCATAGACAAGCATGGAGTGGAACTCGGCTCGAAGCTGGCTGCCTTCGGGAAAGCCAAGCGCTGACTTGAAGTGGTCGAGGACGGGGCCAAGCGTCTGGTGCCAGCGCCGTTTATCGATCTTGACCCGGCTCTTTGGAACCTCCCACGTATCACGCACTCTCCTATCGAGGAGAGTGCGCTCCCCTTGTCCGTAACGGGCTGGCCGACTGATCGCACAGAGCAGTCTGGCCTGTGCCTGGGGCACGGGTAATTGTATCGTGCCGACCCCCTGAACCTCGAGGTGCAGATCGTCGGTGGGTGCCGTCCGGCCTGCACTAAAGTTGCTCTTCTGCACGCCGTTGGCGAGCAGAGCGGCCAACCGCTCCCGGGCAGTGCTGCTCATCGTTCATCTCCTAACCGCATTCGGGATATGCCCATGGGTGCTAACTCTTCGATCTCATCCATTGGGCACGCTAGCTACCTTAGATGTAATGTGACGGTGGTCGCCGAGAACAGCAAAGATCTTAAGGTGTCCGCTAGTGTCCTGGACGCTAGGCGCCCATGTCCGAGTGTAACCTGCCAGTGCATGGTTGGCAGTGGACCAGCAAGCCAGGTTGGACGATTACAAGGGTGCCAACTACGTGTCTGACTCGCAGATGATGGGCGAAACGCTACAACGCTATAGTGGCTCAGTAGTTTTCCCAAACACTCATAAGCTCTCATCTCGACCTGGATCCCCACCTTGAGGATGACCGAGTTGGCGACGCATGATTACACGTCCACTCTTGGTTCTGCGTGCGACCTCGCGAAAGCCCGCTCCGGCGAAAATGGCGACCGTCCCGGTATAGGAGGCCGCTGGCGTCCGTTCCTTAGTGGCTGGATCTCCCGGGACTCCCTCCACAGCGTCGGCGCCGTGAGCGCGTGCGATAGCAAGCGCGGCTGTGAGGAGTTGACGGCTGACACCTTTGCCGCGAAAAGGAGGTAGCACGAAGAAACAAGGCACTGCCCAGACTCCATCGAGAGGGCCATCTGGGGCGGTGTCCCTCGTCCGGTTGAGGCGAAGGTAGTCCGAACGAGGTGAAACCGCTATCCACCCGATCGGTTGGGTTCCTTCGTAGGCGAGCGCGCCGATCGGATGCGTACAGGTGCGGACGAGCTGTAGTGCTCTCGAGCGAGCGGGGCCCTCACCTCGAATTCCGTCCTCGCGCCACCACAGACACCAGCACGAACGGTTGGATCCCATGGCTCTGCAAAGGGAGGCGAAGTCCTCCCAGTTCGTCTCGGTCAGTGGCTCGATCCTCTGCTCCACGAGCTACCGACTAGTGCAAAACGCTTTGGAGGTCCCTGCTCCGTCGAGGTGCTTGTGGTGCATGCCCTAGCTGTCTTAGGTCGATGAGAATTGGCACACATTCATTGAGTCGGAGGCGGTTCATGCCAACCTTGCTTTAAGAGTCCACCTCGACCTTGCCCTTTGGTTGACGTAAGACTTTGTCCGAAGGCACCATGCCTTCAGACGCGATCGAGCATCAGCGGCGTGTGACGCGCGAGCACATCAAAATCAGCGTCGACATGGAGGAGTGGTATTCGGGCGCGAACGGCGTGGGCGGCGATGAGACAGTCGATCAACTTACGAACGGTCTCACCGCCGCGGCGGCATCCCCGGTACAGCGCGGCGGCATTCTCGTAGTCGGTGGGCGATGTGTGAAGAGTGGTGGCACGTGCGAGAAGGCCGCGAAGGGCCCGGAGATGAGCTTCGCTGCGCGCGCCCGCGGGGACCTCTATACGGACCGGATCACAGGTAGCGATCGCTAGACCACAAACCTCGGTAACCCTCTCATTGCTCGTACTACCAGTGTCTCGCAAAAACTCGATCCAGGCCGAGGTGTCAACCACGATCATCCGACTCGGCTGGAACGCTCCTCTTCAAGGTCTCCCTCCCACCCCGACCCGCGCAACCGACGGGCCTCATCGAGGTCAAGAGCGTCCGAGGCGATAGTGCGCAGAGCGAAATTTACCGCATCTTGTTTGGTGGTGAGGTGGTAGCGGCGCATCACCTCCTCACAGGCCTTGTCATCGATGTCGATGTTGGTGCGTGCCATACGCATAGCATACCCATCAGTTGTCTCTGGCCTCAGCAGAGCCAGCAACAACCTTGGTCGCCGGCCATATCAGGGTGGGAAGCCATTTGCCACGAGACCTGCACGCAATTCCGGTCGCTCCGGTTCGAACGCGTGGTGCTTGTCGCACATCCACTGCATCCAGTAGCCACGTTCCTCTTCCTCATTGCGCTCAAGGCCACCCGTACATTGTTCTCGATGGGCGGTCTCTGCAAAATGAGTGGCGAGGTGGCACCGGGTCTGCCGCCCTCGCGTGCTAGCGCATGCGAGGGCGGCCTTGGTGCCCACCTGCACTACAGCATCGGCTTCTGCGACGTGATAGCCGGCCTCTGCGGCCCCACGAACTCCTCGAGTGGAGCGACGAGTGTGGTGAATCGGCCGAAACTTTCCATTGTTCAAACACGTGAAAGCGAACGACCTCGTCCAGGGTCAAGCAGCGTCCCCGATGCGAATAACTCGTGTGTTCTCCGAGCCCAACCAGTCTGTACAACATCGTGACATCGGCAGCCAACCCGGGAACTTCCTTCAACTCGTCCATGGTGGCCAGTCACTTTGCGTTGTTGCGAAAGGCGTCTCAGGTCGTCGGCGCGGTACCGTTTTGGGAAAATTCCTATCCAAGCAGCTGGACTCTGTTATGACGCAGTGTTTGTCAGTCAGCCATAGGTGCCAATGATCGTTTCACCATCCCGGCGCGAAAGCTCTGGCGTGCGGAGGGCACGATCCGTAGGCCGCGAGCTACCCCGCCACCATCGCCCCGACAATGATCAGAGACGTCCACTTAGTACTTCGAGGGTATTCCTTTGTCGGCTCTGAGATGGTACGTGATCATGACTCTGTCTGTCAACGGCAGATGGTGGCTGAACTTGGTCGGTTCGAGACTGTTGCCCAGATTTAGAGTCGGTATAACTCCTTGGCGGTAGCAGAGGTCATCAACTCCGCTAGGCGCAGGGCGCTACGATCTACCAGATATTGTTGGTCGACTAAGTCTCCAAGGAGCTTTGTGAGTGCGGTTCGAAACTGCACGGCCCCGAGGTAGTTCAGCTCCGGGAGACCAAATGCATCGGAGGAGTACAACACTTTGGCGTAGGGGGCGAGCTCTAACGTCTCAGCCAGAACTTCGGTTGCCCGTGGACCAACAAAATTGAGTGCGAGCCCGAGATCAAGGTAGACGTTGGGATAGTCGTGTGCGAGGAGGGCGGCCTCGCGGTGATAGGGGTAGCAGTGCAGGAGACAGATCGGTGTCTCAAGCCGGTTGGCAAACTCGATCAGGTCTTGAAGATGCCCGGGGCGTCCTGTCGCCAGTCGTACCTCTGGATCACCGATACCGACATGGAACTGAAGCGGCAACCGGGTGGTCTCGATGGCGGTGATGACGAGGTAGCTGATGACGGTGGGATCGGTGAGACGAAGAGGGGCGTGGGTGAGTTCGTGACCTAACGCGAAGAGGATCTCGGAACGCGAGGGGCACTCGCCCATGAGGTCGAGCCCGCACCGGTACGCAGCTACCGATTTGAGACCTACTACCCCAGGATCAAGGTTCGCGAGAAAGGTAGGCCAGGCATCGACAAAGGCCTCTGCAGACCCGACCTCGGCGAGCAGCCGCTCGGCATGGGCCTCGATACGGAGAATCTCATAGACGTTTGCAGGACTGAGGGTCGCGAGCTCGGCCAATGGGATGAGATCCTCAGCATGGAACCCGGTGTCGATGAGGAGATCGCTCACCCCAGCACCTGTCAGCGAGCGGTTGACGAGCTCGCCTGGGGTGAGCGATCGTCGTGCGTCGAGATAGGACTGAACTGTGACGGGGGGTTCATGCCCCAACAAGGGTCCAGCCCAGCGGAGCACGGCGAGTCCGAGGTGGGAGTCAAAGGTTGAGGTGCGCGCGGCGCGCGCGTCGGGTGATTCGGTAAGGTTGTCCTCGACCTGGCTATCGGTAAGAGGTGCGGAGTAGAAGCTATGACAGTGGTGATCGACGAGGGGGAGTGCAGCGATGGCTGCGGCGAGCTCTGAGTCCTTGCGTTGTGCAGCTGGCATATTGGTTATCCCTGTCCACGGTAGGAGCCGATGATGTTTCGGTCGTTCTCAAGGATCCGTACGGTGAGTTTCTCATACTTGGCCACGCGGTCGGTGGCTGGACCGCCGAGACGCTTCGCGATCAAGCTTAAGAGTGCCTCAACGAGTGCGAAGGAGGGGGTCAAGGCATCGAAGACTCCTGAGGAGCTGATCGCCGAGGTGAGCACCACATCGGCGTTCTTGGCGGCAGGGGAGAGATAGGGGTCGGTCACGAGGAGGACGGTGGCTCCCTCGGCCTTGGCGACCTCGACGAAACGGATGGTGTCTGGCGAATAACGCCGGTAGTCAAAGGCCACCACCACCGAACGATCATCGACATCGAGAAGGAGGTTGATCCGCTCGCCAGGCGATGAACGTGCGACTCGTACCTTTGGTCTGAGCACCTGCAATGACCAGGAGAGATGCTGGGCGAGCACGTGAGAGATGCGCCCTCCAATGGGGATAATCTCCCGGTCGAGATCACAGAGGTACTGGAGAAACTGTTCGAGTTCGTTGGGGTTGACTGAGACAAAACTCCGAGTGACCGCATCGAGGAGCTCCGCCTCAGAGCTGCCGAGCAGGGTGATCGGGGCATGGTCCTCGATGGGTCCGAGTCGCTCGAGCGGCGAGGCGAGACGAGTGCTGATCTCATTCTGGAGTTGCTCGCGCATCTCGGCGATGTTTTTGAAGCCGAGTTTGGTGACAAAACGGACGATGGTCGGCGCGCTGACTCCAGCCGCTTCGGCGATCGTGGGGATGCCAGCGAGTCCGGAGACGGGATAGTCCTCAAGGAGAAGTTTTGCGATCTTGCGTTCTGACTTGGTGAGTGAATCGACTTGTGCTCGAATGACCTCGGCGACGGTGCTCTGGGTCATCAGTAGACCCACCGTGTCTCGGCGACGATCTGTTCGGGGGTGGCCGACTCGAAGTGGGCGAGCTCGGCCTTGCGCACCGCGGTGAAGGCCTCGGTGAGCTCTGGGCCCATCGCGTCAAGCAGAGGCTTGAGTGTCCAGAGCTTGGCGAGCGACTCATCGAGTGATTGGGGAAGTCGAATCGCGTTGGGGAGCCCAACGGGATCTGAACCCACCGGATCAGGTAACGGAGGTCCACCATCCAGGCTGGTCGCCAACCCTGCGAGTAGGGCGCCGGCAACGAGGTAGGGGTTGGCGCTCTGATCGAAACACTTGACCTCGAGATTGGCGTTGGTGGCACTTACTAGTTTTGACTCAGCCACCAGCCGCAGTGCCGCCTCTCGGTTCTCGATCCCCCAGCACTGGAAGGCTCCTGCCCAGTGGCTCGGCACCAGCCGGAGGTAGCTCGCTGGCGAGGGTGCGCCGATCGCGAGGAGACCTGGGAGCCAGTCGAGCAGGGTGGCCAGAGCCGCGACACCGGCTGGAGTGAGCTTGCCTGGTCCAGTGCCGCCTCCAAAGATCGGTACATTGGCCTTGGTTGCGCTCAGGTGCACGTGGCCGCCGTTGCCAACACCGTTGACCTCGACGACCGGAGCGAAGGAGGTGCTGAGTCCAAAGGCACGGCCAGTCGCTCTGATGATGGTCTTGGCGAGGATGAGCCTATCGACGGCGGCGAGTGGAGGCATCGCTGGCAGTGAGACCTCGAACTGGCCTGGGGCATACTCGGGATGAAACTGTTCAATGAGAAGATCAGCGTTGCGTAGGTTGATAAGGAGCGCTCGTGAGTAGTCGGCGACATCGACGATGCGGGTGAGTCCATACGCCGATCCATCGGTCGCTGGCACGAAGTGTTGATCACCACTCTTGGAGATGGCCCATTCGATCTCAAATCCCATCTTGACCAAAATCTCTCGCTCGCTGAGGTGAGAGAGTTGACGACGGAGGAATCCGCGTGAACAGTTGGGATGGGGTGCCAGGAGCTGATCGAAGCGATCGACGGCGCCAAAGGCCCACCCAGGCATAGCCGGAATCGGTGAGAGTGAGTCGAGATCGAGGAAGAGGCGGAGATCACCCATTGGTCCCCCGGAGTACCGTGATTGCGTGATCGCATCGTTAAAGAGAAAAGCGTCAAAGACCGGCGACATACCAACGCCGTTGCGCAGCGCAGAGTCCAATCGCTCGACGGGAATGGCCTTGACGCGAGCGATACCGGCGTTGTCCACGTAGGTCAGTGCAATCGCGTCGATCTCGTGTTTGCGCAGACGGGTCTCCGCGGCATGCAACTTGCCCTCATCGAGCAGAGGTGCCTGTCCTTCGATCATCATTGTCCCCCTTCTGGCGCTGGCAATTAAATGTTAACAAAAATACGTCACATGAATCAAATGAACGTGCTAAAACATTGTTACGCAACAACATTGTTACGCAGCGGTTCGATCCTGATGGGTCCATCCTATTCATAGGTTGGATGTCGTGGGGGTCAAGGATCGTGAGAAAAGGAGGGGGATATGACAGATCAGTCAGGACCAAAGCTCGCCAAGAGCCTCTCGCTCTGGCAGGTGGTCGGTGTCTCAGTGGCGTTAATGGCGCCTTCCATGGCTGCCAACATCAACCCACAGGGTTCGGTGGGGACGGTAGGACGGGCAGTGCCGTTGACCTTTGTGATAGCGCTGATCGGGGTGCTCTTCATCGCCTACGTCTTTGCGCGGCTCACCCAACGGTTTCATCACTCTGGCTCGGTCTATGGTTTTGTAGGTGCGACCCTCGGTCCGCGTGCTGGCGTGATCGCAGGTTGGTCGTTGATGGGTACCTATATCTTCTACGGACTCCTGACCGCGATGGCATCGGCGATCTTCTTGACCGCGCTCCTCCAGAGCCTGTCGATCTGGTCCTCGCCTCCGACCTGGGCACCCTTCTTGGTGGCGGCGATCGAGCTAGTTGGTGTGTGGTATCTCTCCATCCGACCAGCGAAGAACGGAACCCGAGTGTTGCTGGGGACTGAACTCACCACCGTCGCGCTCATCGTCATCTTGTCGGCGATCGTCTTGGTCAAGCTCATCGTCGGCCATGGTCCCCAAGGTCAGCACTTCACCATGACGGTTTTTGAACCATCCCAGACTGTCGGCTTCTCGGCCCTGTTCTTGGGGGTCGTCTTTGGTTTCCTCTCCTTTGCAGGCTTCGAGGCCTCTGCCACGCTTGGCGAGGAATCAAAACACCCCCGGCGCGACATTCCGCGAGCCATTGTGGGCACCGCGATCTTTGGTGGCGTCTACTTCATCTTTGTGACCGCCGTCGAGGTCATGGGATTTGGAACAAGTGCACACCAACTAACTACCTTCGCCAATACCGGCTCACTCCTTGGAACGCTTGGCTCAACGTATGTCGCCTCCTGGCTCGGTAACGTGGTCACCCTTGGGACGGTGGTGTCAGCCTTCGGTTGCTCCCTTGCCTCAACAGTGGGTGCCTCTCGCTTGGCCTACTCACTCTCTCGTGACTCCTTCGGCGAGAAGGGCATCGGAGTCGTCAACGCCAAGACAGGGACGCCACTGCGCGCAGCGACGCTCATCGTCGGGGTCATCCTGGTGATCTCCTGGATCTCAGCCCTCGCTTTCGGCGCCACCGCCTTTGATGAGTTTCTCTGGTTCGGCACCATCGGCACGCTCATCATCCTGTTCGCCTATCTCTTGGCAACGATTGGCGCCCTCACTCTCCTCTTTGTGAAGGAGCGTGGTTCTGTCCCCACCTGGGAGATCATCTTGCCGATTCTGGCGGGTGTCCTTATCGTCTACACCCTCTATCGCAACGTCATTCCATATCCGACGGGGGCATCAGCCTGGTTCCCAGTCGTCTCCGGGGGATGGATTCTTATCGGCGTGGCGATCATCCTCTCGGCACCAAAGCTCGCTGCCAAGGTGGGCCAGAAGCTGACTCAGACAGAGGGGTTGAGTCTGACCGCTGGCGCTGAAACTGTGGATCAGAAGGCTCTTGAGGACTCACGGCCGATTACGACTGACTAGTGAGGTGCGCCTCGAGGACGGCTGCACTCGTCACCTACTAGTCGAGACGCGATGAGGCAAGATGCGGTGCTGTGAGTTGGGCCGAAGGGTAGCCAACGGAGGGGATTGGCGCGATGGACTCGACAGTGGACTCGGCAGTGAACACGACATGGTCGATGCGGCCGGGTCCACTGGCAACGATGCCGTCGAAGCCAGCATTAATCATCATGAGTCAGCCAGCCGGTGGTTGGGGGTGTCCGCTCACTTCTCCCTCCGGCACGTAACGAGGGCCTCAACCTGAAGAGGCGGTAGGCGAGTCTTGCGTGGAGTTTCCGTAGCTCGGAGTGCGAGGAAATATGACCCACATCGTGATTGTGCCGACCGACAAGCTCAATCGTGTCGGGGGTGATGGCCGTGGAATACCGCCACAGGCAGGAGACGACCCGGTTGCTCATACCCGTTGGTCTTGGAGGGGGTGCTTGGCGGTTGGTCCACATCTCGCAAACCCCAAAGGGCGAGGTCGAGAGATCGATTGGATTGTTGGAGGTTGTCTGTGCAGTTCAATTGTGGCGTCGTCGCAGTCAAATGTTGACAAACTATAGGAAAACAAGGAATTCATTCAACGGCATGTCTGTCCTGATCGAAGGGGTACTGTCGAATTAAGTAAGACGGGGTTTCCCAGACTGTGGGCCACGGTGGCGGTATCGAGAGGAACCTCCAGTGTCGGAGGTCGAGGCGTGGGGTCCTGAAGTGCTCCCATTGACGTGATCGCGTCCGTCGCGATCACCGCCAACGAAGGGACGTCGGAGAAAGGGCATCCACCGGGAGCCCAGATCGGTTCTTGAACTCCTTCAACCTCTCCAGCTCCCTGGGATCACTTCAGTCTCAGTTCTGACCCGACGGAGCGACCATCGACACTGACGCCGGACCGGTCCTGTCTCAGAATCTCTTCGATCAAACGCCCTCTGGGGATTGAGGTCTCATCTCTCATGGCTCCCAATGTCTCAGAGATGGTGTCATGCATTGACAGCATCTCTGCACCTAGGCGGGTCACCTCGCTGCCGAGGCCAGGTGTGGTTGTTGGTTGACGATTGACCAAGCGAACGATGTGCGAGAGGTGAAGGGAGTCGTCGGGGAACATTATCGGTCATGAATCGGATCGCTCCTCGCCGAGGGGAGCGAGGAGCGATCGACGGTTGATAGTTTGGAACACTCGACCCTGAGGGGTCTACCAGTCAGCTACGGCTGCACGACCAGGCTCTCCTCCTCCATGAGCTTGGCCTCGCCTGATGACTGCTCGAGGCTCCTTCGCTTGGTCTCGGGCATCACCCACACGGTCACGATCGCAGCTAGGACCGCCAAACCTGCGAGAAAGTACACCGCGAAGGACTCGCCGTAGACGCGAATCAGGAAGGGAAAGACGAAGGCGGTTAGGGTTGCACCAAGGCGACCGGAGGCGACGGTGAGGGCTTGAACCGTTCCGCGTACCTTTGTCGGTGCGAGCTCGACCCCAAGCACCCCAGATGCACTCACTGACCCTGGGCCAGCTTGCGAGAAGAAGTTCTGCGAACCATAGAGAACAAAGGCCAGTACTGGTGCAGCGGCCAGAGCTCCCCCGCCGGTAACCAAACCATACGAGATGAGGGCTCCAGCCATGCCGATGAATCCCAGCAACTGCAGGGGCTTTCTACCCGCTCTGTCGATCAACAGAAGAGCAACGATGCCCCTGGAATGGTAAATGCACCCTCCATGAGGAACTGGAAGGTATCGGGGCCAAGACCGATGTGCTTGGCGATCACCGAGGGGCCAAAGAGGATGCTTGAGTAGGCAACCATGTCGAAGAGGAACCACAACAGGCAAACCCCAAGGAAGGTCCGCCACTCACGACGAAAGTAGAAGCCAAAGCCGTGAGGGTCCTTCAAGTCCTCAAAGGACTCGGAGTTCGTGGGGACACTTGAGGCCTGGGTGACCACGGACGCAGTAGCTTTTGCGTCTCCTTTAATTCTCCCAAGGAAGCGTGCCGTTTCAGGCATTTTGCGCCGAAGATAGATGACCGCGAGCGTTGGTACCGCGCCGAAACCGAGGACGACTCTCCAGATCAGGTCCGGTGCCACGCCGAGACCATGGAGGATGAAGTAGAGGAATGCGGAAAGCACGGCACCAAAGCCCCACATCAGTCCAAAGCCAAAGGACATGGTCTTGCTGCGGTCCTTGGCATTCGAGTGTTCTCCCATGATCATGGGGGACAGGACATAGTCGGCACCGACTCCAATTCCCAACAGCAACCTAACCGCGATCAGCTCTGGGACGTTAGTGACGAAGATCTGCAAGACCGCTCCGAGCGTCATCAGGCCAACATCGAGACCATAGAAGCGTTTACGCCCTTTGTTGGCGAGTAGCCCAAAGATGAGTGACCCGATCACCGCACCACCCAGCGCTGAGGCTGTGAGCAGCGAGGCCTCGATGCCCACAAGGGACTTCACGCCGAAGGAGGCCAGGACGAGTGGCAGCACGATTCCAATAGACGACAGGTCGTATCCGTCGGCAAATACGCCCATCGAGATTGTAAAAATAGACTTCCAGTGGAACCATTGAAACTTGGAGTGGTCTTGGACCGCGAACGGGTCCCAGTCTCCGTCGATCACCTCACTCATACGTTCTGACCTCCCTTGTTAGGCTCTGGCCGCACCTATCTGTCGCGACAACCATAACGTAGGAGCGCCATGTTGCCACGATCGAACGCCGCAGAAGATGTCAGGTAAACAGTCGATGAAGAGTCAGTTCGCTCGACGGATTAAGTCGTGTGCTTGATGGGGTGTCGAACGAGGTCGTCAAGATTCGGACTCGAGACGCTCTGGATTGTCCCCGATGGCGATCGGTAGTCTTAAACAGCTTCTTCTCTTTCAGGAGCACCATAGGTCTGCCGATGAACACTCAACAACCACGCAACTACTTTTCCATGGAGGGTGAGGATCATGCGTATCAGGAAGCCACTATCGTTCGTTGCAGGAGGAGCGCTAGCAGTAGCCTCACTCGTGGCTCTGCCAGCGACGGCGTTTGCCAGTACAAGCTCAGCCGCAAGCGCTACATCGTCCGGTCCAGGCATTATCGCGATCTCCCAAACCGGGACCGTTACCGGCGAGGACGGAGCACAGATCTATGGCTCCGTGACCGGCTCTCACACAGTCGTGGCCGCAACTCCAACACCCGACGGCGGAGGATACTGGATCGTAACCCGTTCGGGGCACGTCTTCGCTTATGGCGATGCTAAGTACTACGGCGACACCTACACAGACGGTTTAACCGGACTCTCGGGAGCCAAGCCCCTCAACGCTCCAATCGTTGGGATCGCAGCCGACCCCTCGGGAACTGGTTACTGGCTTGTTGCCTCTGATGGGGGTGTGTTCAACTTTGGGTCCGCGCCGTTCCTTGGTTCCACATACACCTATGGGGTCACCGGATTCACAGGTAAGAGACCGCTGGATGCTCCTGTCACATCGATGGTTCTTGACCCATCGGGAACTGGTTACTGGCTTGTTGCCTCTGATGGTGGGGTGTTCAACTTTGGGTCCGCGCCGTTCTTGGGGTCATCGTATTCTCTTGGCTATACCGGACTCGGAGGAAGCAAACCTCTTTCGGCCCCAATCATGGGAGCCGTTGCCGCGCCTTCGGGTAACGGCATAGCCTTGGTCGGGCAAGACGGTAGCACTCTTAACGTGGGTAGTGCTCCTTCGCCTGGGTCGGTTCTCGACCTTGGCTACACCGGACCGGGTGGCAAGAACCCGTTGCCAGCCAAGGTGACGAGCCTGGTCGTTAATCCAAACGGTTCTGGCTATTACGCAGTACTTGGCAACGGTAAGGTCTTGGCGATTGGTGGAGCTCCTCAAGTTCCAGACGTTCCAGTTGCGCCCAATGGCAAGGTATTTGTGATCCCGAATAAGCTTCAAAATTCACAGCCTTCACAACCACTGGTCCCCATCGCTCCTAAGGTTCCTGTGGCCCCTCAGGAGCCACAGGGTGGCGGTGGCGGTGCAACAGGGGGTGGTCGACAGCAGATCGAGCCTGCGATTCAGGTTCCAACCACGAGTTACGACACCATACCAGGACAGACCATGCAACTCACAGCCAGTGGAGGTGATGGAAGCTATTCATGGGGTGCTAGTGCTGGTATGCCCGATTGGTTGAATCTCTCCTCGTCGGGCGAGCTAAGCCTTAACGTCTCTAATCTCCTTGGCAGTCAATCGTTGACGACAAGCTTCACCGTGACAATTGAAAGCGGCTACCAAGTAACTACGATTGTGCTCAACGTCACAGCTCAAGCACCTAGTCTTACGACTTCATCGTTCACGGCCACGGGTTCTAGCTCGCCGTATAGTGTGAGCGGGCAAGTCTCGGTCCCAAGTTCTTACGGCAGCGGATACACCTACGCAGAATCAGGTACTTGGCCCTCTGGGCTCTCTTTATCGTCCAGCGGAGCGCTGAGCGGAACGATCGCCTCAGCAGCCACCGGACTTGAGGTGGCACTGTCCTACAACGGAGACCTACTCGGGGATGTTCCAATCTCGATTGCACTGCCGAGCCCCTTAACAATGGGAACGTTGCCATCCTCTATGTATCCAGGTCAGAGTATCCAGTTGACGGCTAGTGGCGGGAGTGGAAGCTACACATGGTCTTTAGTTAGCCTACCCAGCTTATATTACCTTAGCTCAAGTGGGGTGTTGACGGTCAATAGCACTGAATTCGATGCGAGTAGCATGAGAGGAGACTCCTACGAGCGTATTGAGGTGTCTTCAGGGTCAGGGTCAGCACTCAGTGCCGTCGAAGCCAGTTTTAAGCATCCAACTTTATCTACCGAGGACTACACGTCTGGTGCGTCACCCGATATCCAGTTGGCAGTCGCTTCGGGGGAAGGAACGGGATACACCTACGCAGAATCAGGTACTTGGCCCTCGGGATTGACACTCAGCTCGTCTGGCGTCATTGGAGGCACACTATCAGCGTCAGCAAGCAGCCTGGGTGTCTATATCGAGTACAATGACGTGCTGGTCAACACGGTTCCTATCGCGCTCACCTACTCGCCGTGAGTTCCCGCCTACTTGAGCGCCACCGGGAACTGGGCAGAGCTTGTCGATAATGCCTCGTCGGCATCAGATGCGATCACATCAGTGAGTGGCACGTTCGTCGTACCCACTCTCAGTTCGACGCAAAATTCGATCTGCACCGATATCGAGCCGTACCATTACTGTGCCCTCGCCGAGTGGGTCGAGGTTGACGGCGAGAGCAGTCAGCAACTTATCCAAGCGGGGGAATTTTGTTTCCCCGAACTCCCCGGTGCAACAATGGGTCGAGACGGTCACTCCGTCACCTAATCCAGCGCCAGCTACCTACGTCTCTCTTAAGACATCAAGCGGAAACACTGTTACCGTAGAGCCTGGAGATACCATGTCGGTGTCTATTGTGAAGAATGCATCACAGACCTGGACGATGACCCTTACCGACGTAACGCAAAACGCGAGCTATTCGATCAAAGAGTCGCTTGGAGCATCGATCAACTGTACAGTCTCCAGCGGTTTTCCCGGCACTGAATCTGCCGAGTGGATTATGGAGAGTCCGATGTTTTCCGATGCACCAGCTGATAATATTTGTTCCATCAATCCCTCGCCTGGCTACATGTCGGTGCCCTGTAATGCCTTTTCGATCCTCCCGCAGGTGTCGGCTGGAGGACAGTTTACAAGCGCGTCTGTGAACTCGATTGGGATGGAGTCAGAGTACGTCTTTTACCAGAACTCCTACGCAACCAACGACTACGACTTAGTGGCGAACGGCGACGGGCTTTTCACGCCGACGGGGTATCCAAGCGATGGTCTGCCAGGTGCATTCGGATTCACGCAGTCTGATGACACAACGGCCGGCACGAGCGCTGCTGCGAGTGATGTGGCCCCAGCAGGACCTCCACCACAAACATTCAATGGATAGGGGACTGGATTATCACTGAACGCATGCACTCTTATGCGTTAGGCATGCGGAGTTGGCAAAGTGCAGGTTCAGTTCTTGGTGGTGAGACATTCCCCGCCCCTTCCATCTCTCCGATAGCAAGCGCATCCATTCGATCAGACCTACCGCTTTCTCCGACGTGTTGGCCTAATTTGCTGCACTCTTGAGTAAGAACACTAGTCTACAAGACGATCGATCGACTCTTTGGCTAGCCGGGCTTACAGCACATGCAGGGTCGAGCCCTCCCGCCTCGTGAACTGGGACTCCTCAGCGAGGTCTTCGTGGATCGACACCGAGTAGCGCAAAGGATGTCGGCCTGGAGGGGCGGTGGCCTTGGGATCTTGGCTGGGCTGGTTGCGGTTGCCGGTATGAGCCGTAATTGGGAGAGTGCTATGAAGATGAGTCGTCCGGTGGGCTTGGCTGGCTGCCCTGCCCAAAGGCCGGCGAGTTTGGCCGTAGTGGCAAGGGCTAGACACACCGCCCGTTCGACGAGGCTAAAGATAAGCAACGCCAGACAGATGACACTGATGAGTGCCTCAATGCGGCGATTGTTCTTCAAGAACATGGGAGCAACAGCGATCGGTCCTTTGAAGTTGGAGTAGCGCCGTTCCACTGCCTCTTGGCCCTTGTAGTTGCGGAGTACCTCGGCAGTGCTGACCTCGGGCCCGAGGTTGGTGAGCAGTGCGTACCATCCATCGGTTGAGACCCCGTGGGAGAGAGCGGCCTCATCGAAGTGCCACTCCAAAGTGGGTTTGGCTGTTACCGGGTCAGTACCGACGATCGTTCTCAAGCTGGCCTTGACTCGGCGCTCTCGCGTGATGAGCGCTATGCGTTCGATCAACTCCTTCTCGCTTTAGTAGTACCGTCCCCCGATCCCACGACCAAGGCGCTCGAGATCTCCACGGGCCCGTGCCAGCTTCTTCTCCCGGGCTCTTTGTGCTGCGCCGGCCCGGGCGCTGGAGTACACAAACACCCGACGTAGGCACAGATCGGGATCGGACTTCTTCTTGCCACCTATAACCATGGTGTCCTCTAACACTCGGCAGGATCCTCTCTCCTCGATCGATTTGTTGGCATCGCGCTGTGCTGTGTAGTCGACAGGGAAAGCGCTGTCGTGGTCACAGCGAGCAAGCACATCGGCACCGACGTAGGACTTCGATGCTGGAGAGATGAAAGTTACATTCGCTTCGATCATCGCCCGTAGGTTCGGATAAGGCACCAGTTTGGAGTCCCCGACCATCAAGAAGCGTCTCTCACCAGCCAACGTGGCAAGTGCCTCCATTGCTGGGACTTGCCTTTACAACCTCACCGGCCCCGCCGTCATAGGCCCGGAGCCAGATCGGAATGCCTCCGTCAGCACTAACCGCAAGACCCGCCTGGACCTGTAATAAGTCGGGACGACGATCCTTCGGGTGACCAAAACGAGGTTCGATGTGGTCGGTGTCGGGTGACCGGTAGGCACCATAGAGACTGATCGAGGTCATATCCCAGTGGATGCGGGCCACGTCGATCCCGAACTCAGCGATAGCACTGGCACCGATAGAACCGACGATGCCTGCCAACTGGAGGAGCGACGGCATCGAGAGCCCGTCCAATGCGATCATCATTCAAGACATTGGGGTCAAGGTCGAATACCTCTTGGACCGCCCAGTCCCGGGCCCAGTCCTCCACATGGACCAGCGGGGCAGGAGAGGTCAGTCGGTTGGCCACTAGTGCCTCAATTACCTGGCCGTGAGTGGCATAGGCGATGATATCGCGTACCGGGCTGGCCCTATCAACGATTCCACAGATGTCGAGTCGTCGACAGAACTCGGCGATGACCGGAAGTGCTCCCAGTGCCTTTTCCACACTTGGTGCTCCGTAGTTGATCTGACGTCTGGTCACGGCGCTCTCCTCGGTAACGGTTGTGTTTGTACTCTTGAGACATATTCACTTCAAGAGTAAAAGACGTAGCTACCCAAAGGTGGAGATGATGGCAGAACCTGGAGCACGAGAGCGCATTGAGTCCTCACTGGGCGAGAGTGGCTTTGCCTTACCGGGCAGCCTGGTGTGGCGCAGTACTGCGTGCGGCAAAGCCGGCTGCCACTGTCAAGATGACCCGCCGGTCTTACACGGTCCCTATCTGACCTGGACAAGGACCGTTCGTGGCAAGACCGTGACCCGCAAGATCACTGAGGACCAGCTCGCCCACTACCAGGAGTGGTTCGACAACGACCGAAAACTCCCCCAACTCGTCAGGGAGTTAGAAACCCTGTCTCTCCGAGCATTCGAACAGGCCGAAGGGGGCAAAAGCCGGTAGTCACATCACTCCTTGACCAGTAACAGCACCCCTCGACCCTGCATGTGCTGAAAGCCCGGCTAGCCTGACCATCTCTGTGTTTGAGGGAATTCCACTAACGTCATCCGATTATGCATTTTCATTCCAGCCTGAACCACAGAGAGGCAGAAGGGCGATGGCTGAGCCGACCGGGTCCTAGAAAGACCTAATCATCTGTCAACCAAGGGTTCCAGAGACTCTTTCTCGGCGGGAAGCGAGAATCATATTTTGCGGGCGGTCTTAACCAGGATTCCACCAGATACGACTGCGATCGAGCGTCGGCCTTCTTTGGCCGACTCCGATTCCGAACAACAAGCCGGTACGTTGTAGGACTGCCTAGGTTCAGCGCCCGGTTGGCGAGGAGCTCTGATCGGCTCGTGTTCGTAGGGTGTCGATTGGCGGTGGTAACTATCCAGGGACCGACTGATCGGTTGGTGAAGGGTGCTCATCGGGGAAAAGGAAAGCCAAGTTGGTGTACTCGCTCTGTTGCCTTCTTGGTTGGGTGACGACAATAGCCGAAGGGCGCCGGTGATTGGCGCCCTCCGTAGTCTGAACTGAATCCAAAGACCCTGTGGAGGTCTATTTCGTAAAGTACCAAGTCTCAGGTGCGAGATCGAGGTAGGGGTTCTGCGTGACGCCACCGAGCTTCTTTGAGATTGCCGAGATCGCGTAGTCCGGATAGGGCTGATAGATCACCGGCAGGGTCTTGTCCATGAAGTTTTGATAGGCATCGAGGGCTCCCTGGGCGTTGGTGGCCGTATGGGTCGCGTCGATCAGTTGGTTAGCCTGATTGTTGGCGTAGTTGCTGAAACCGGTGTGGCCAGGTCCCGAGCCGAAGAGTTCACCACCGGTTGGATAGTTATCCGGGCTGTACTCCCAGCCACCGCCCCAGTTCACCATCTCCCAGGTGCAATCCGACTGAGTGGCGGTACAGTGTGGCTGATCGGAGATGACGCTGTTGAAGGGCTGTGCCGAGATATTGAGGACGATTCCGATCTGCTTGGCAGCCGAGGAGAGCGCCGTCATCTCTTGGGCGAGCGAGGTGACTCCCGATGCGTAGATCATGTTGAAGGTCATCTTGCGTCCCGGCGGAATGTTCGCTCCACACTCGGTCGCTGACGTTCCAGGACTCTCGCAGGTCATCACGCCATTGACGACCTTCCAACCATGGGAGGTCAACAGGTTCTTTGCAGCAGAGGTCGAATACGGATACTGGATCGTCTTCGAGGTAGCGTCAGCAAAGGTATTGCTCGGTTCGGTTGGTACCGGCGATGCGGTTGTGACCCCATAGCCATCGAGGAAGTGGGTGATCCAGGCAGGCTGATCGATCAGGTGCTCAAGCGCCTGTCGGAAGTAGAGCTGCTGGAAGACCGGTCCATAGGTTGGGTTGTTGAGGTTGATCGGGAAGAAGTTAAAACCTAGGTCAACCCATGGGTTGATGTTGTAACCAAGTGACTCGACGGTTGCCTTCTGCGTGAGGTCTTCGGTCGGGATGTACCCGTAGGTGATCGCGTTGTTCCCGGCACGAAGTACGTTGAACTCTGAGGATGCACTGGTGAAAGGTAGTTCCACGAACTCCGAGAGCTTTGGCTTGTCCGGGCCGGAGTACTTGGTGTTCGGTACAAAGACGGCTCTACCAACGGTGGTGAAGCTTGAGAGTTTCCACGGCCCATCAACGATCGACCAGATCGGGCTGGTGGCATAGGTGGACAGATCAGCGGCTTGGGAGTTTAAGAACGAATAGACCGCTTTGACCCCAGTCGCGGTGGTATCGGGGAGATTGGCGGCATTGGGGTTGGGCGCGGGCTGAGTCAGAGATGTTCGATCCCAGGCCATCGGGAATGGAGTGATCTGGGAGAGCTCGTTGTAGGTGAACCAGGTCGGGTTATAGGCCTTGTTGAGCTGGAAGACAACGGTGGTGGCGTTTGGCGCGGTGGTTGAGACTACGTTATCAGGGAAGGCTCCAGGCACGTAGGCACCCCAGTTCGCCTTCTCTGCCTTCAACAGATTCATAAAGAAGATGACATCGCGCGAGGTGACTGGTGTACCGTTCGACCACTCGTAATGTTTGAGAGTAATCGTCACCGTCTTGTCTCCATTGGAGAAGACTGGTTGGTTACCAATGGAGAGGTTGTAGTTGATCGACGCGTCGTTACCGTTCCCGAAGTAATAGAGCGGTCGGTACATGAGTACCTGAAACTGGGCGAGGTTGTTGACGGAGAACTCCCCGCTCGGCGTGAGAGGAAAGATGTAGTTGGGGGAGGCGCCGGGCTGCTCTGCGAAGTAGGCGGTGCCGCCCTTGATCGGCTGGGTCGACGACGAACTCGAAGTTGAACTCGAGCTCGTGGAACCGCAGGCTGCGAGCAAGGCCCCAGCAGCGACTGCGACCCCAGCAAATCGAATTGTACGCTTCATCAATGACTCCTTGAAGGTTGCTTTAATGTTGATAGACTAGTCGGCGACCGGTGGTCCAGCGTGTTGTTGTGTTGACTCCGCCACAATGGGTGTCGCATCTAGACCGACTAGTAACTCGTAGAGTGAGCTGCCATGGTGGAGCTCCGTCCCAAAGAAGCGATAGAGACGGGTCATAAGGTTACCTCGCTGTTGAGGTCGCGGTGGTTGCATCCCCGATGCGTTTGTTGTAGCCAGCAGATGAGTGAAGGCGTGCGTCTTCTTTTGGTTTCAGCCACGCAAAATTTAGGCTAACGCCATGCACTCACGCCAATGTCACCCACCGGATCCGCGGAACGCGAGTGAACGGAGCTCGTCAAGATCGGGGATGTGCGCAGAGTTGCTGACGACTCCTTGGGGAGGCAAGCGATGACCAGGGTCATCAAGGTAGCTCGAAAGATAATGGTGATGAAACCCGTTCTGTAGGCGACTGGCTACAACTAATCGATCAAAATATTTGGTTCAGGACATGGTCTTCTGACACCGATATCCAGTGGGATCGGGCGCTGATTGCGTTGTTATCGGTCACAAACCAGCAAAAACTTTAGCGGTGTATCCAAAAATCTAGAAAAAAGTGTTCGCCAACCCGCTCAATGCGGTACAGTGGGAAATTAGTGGAGTTCAACAGGGACAGATTGGTTCTTGTGGGCAACAAACGAGAAGGGATGGCGCTATGGGAAAGGCACAACATCGGAGGCGCGGAGTCCGATCCCACTGGGGTCTCGCTCTCTCGTCGCTGACCCTTGCGGCTGGGGTTCTGGTTGCAGGTGCTAGCGGCTCGCCAACCCAGCTAGTGACGAGCACACTGACATCGCCAACGAGCCCGATATCGCAAGACTGCGGCGTTGCTACCGATGGGCCTGATGCAAGCAACATCTGCTGGTTCGATTACGGCAATTATTCTGCACCTGTGCCCTCTGAGAACTCAGAGGCCCCGTCCGCAGTATTGAATGGACCTGACTTGACCGCGGGGAGTATCAAGGCGACTCCCGGGGAGTCGGTTCCCTACCAGGAAGTTCTTCCAAACGGCGACATCTTCTCCTTTGATTTGACCTACAACTTCGCTGAGAGCGATTCAAGTCCTCCGCCGCTCGTACAGGCGGTCACGTCGCCGGTCTCCTGGTCCAACGCTGCCTTTGGACGTGATGCGTATACTGGACTTCCCTCCACTGGAGAATACATTCTCTACTCTCAGCAAGAGGGCATCGGAGGTTCGTCTATGTATTACCCAGCCAGCTGGAGCTTCACGCTAGCGAACATGAGTCTTAGCACCTCCGCCGGAATCGCAATTCCTTCCTTCACTCTGGTTGCCGCCGATGGCGAGAGCACCAACAGCGGTGAGTCAGTCCAATTCACGTCGTCGAATTCGTGGGCTGCAGTCAATGGGATGGTCGAGCCTTTGTCCGATCCAGACGGCTCCACGTCGAGTGAGTCGTCATTATCATTCCTCAATACCTGTGGGGGAAGTAGCGGCAATTCCACGACGACTCCGATCAGTGAGACCCAAGCGGAGACGAATCTGGGAATTGGTACCGGGATCGTTACTTGCGTCGGTTCAACTTCAGGCGCTGTTGGCGATCTCGTGCTCGCCACGAATAATCCAACCACGGTTACCGCCACCGATTCTATAACTAGTGATGGCCAAGAGCAAGGCGTTGCCTTTGGAGTGGAGATTCCGCCTGCCCTAGTGGCCCCCACCCCAGCTGTGATCACTCCCTCGAATCCATCCCTCTCCCTCACCAAGATCGAGGCTCCTGGATCCCCGAATCCCATCACGAAGGCGGGACAGAGTGTTACCTATGACTTTGATGTGACTAACACCGGCAACACTACCTTGAACAACCTCTCTGTCGCCGATACCCAGTCGGTCCCCGGTGAGGCTCTGACAGGTCCGATCTCCTGCCCGGTCACATCGTTGGCAGCTGGTGCGAGTGTTACCTGTACTGGTACCTACACGGTCACCAGCACCGACATCACCAACGGTAAGGTGAGCGATGCCGCATCTGCTACGGCAACCGATCCAGCGGGTACGGCGGTGACGAGTAACTCTTCGAGTCTCACTATCCCGGTCTCGGTTCCAACTACAGCACCAAAGGTGATCACCACCAAGCCAACGACGGTGACACCCACCACCAAGTCCTCATCCACCTCCCCCGCCCCAGTCAAACTGGTCACTGGTCCCCCGAATGCTCCAACCAACACCACTAATGCCCTCCCCATCGGCATCGGTATCGCTAGCCTTGGCATCGCTGTGATCCTCAACTGGCAAGGACACGAGACCACCTGGCAGATCACCACCAAACCAACCCTCTCTCCCAACACCGTGGCTCACCCTCAGCTCTTTACCAACCAGGGTCCACCAACCCTCGCCCTTGTCACCTGTGGTGGCCCCTTTACTGAGGTCCCTGGTGTGGGTGGCTCCTATGCCGACAACGTCATCGTCGAGGCGATACCGGTGACGGCGTAGGGCAAGCCCGGGCCTTGCCGTCTGGTCAGCTTTGTGAATGGGGTCGTACAGAGGCGAGGCGAAATGAGATGCCCCGGTTGAGCCCAGACACCAATCCACCGTCGCCGTCAGCGAGGAAACTCTGTTGCAGTGGTCACAAATGGGTCTATTACATCCTCTGAAGGGAGAGCGGCTTCGATCAGAGTCGCTTACCTGCCGGGCGATCCGATCCCTGCGCTCCGAGGTGGTAGGTCTGTGGAGTCAGAGGACGGTCTTTGAGGCTACGTGGAGTTCGCCGTCGAGTTCATAGACGATGGGCTCGCCATTGGCGATCTCGTAACCGACGATCTCATCGTCCGGGATGGATTCTAGGAACTTGACCATGGCTCGCAAAGAGTTGCCATGGGCGCTAACGAGTACTACCTGGTCCTCCCGGAGAAGTGGGACCATGTGCTCCTCCCAGTAGGGCATGACGCGCACCAGTACGTCGGCGAGGGCCTCGGTGTAGGGAACGTCGGTCGCTTTGAGGCCTCGGTAGCGCGGATCGCTCATAAAGTGTCGGTGCTCCTCTTCGGAGGTCTCCGGTGGCCTGACATCGTAACTCCTCCGCCAGATCTTGACCTGCTCTGCTCCAAAGCGTTCGGCCGTCTCGGCCTTGTTGAGTCCAGCGAGTCCCCCGTAGTGGCGCTCGTTGAGCCGCCAGCTCTTCTCGACGGGTACCCATGCTCGATCAAGGACCTTGAGGACCTCATCAGTCGTGTAGATCGAGCGCTTCAGCACCGAGGTCAAGACAATGTCAGGTAGGAGTCCAGCGTTACGCAGCAGTTCACCAGCCTTCTTGGCCTCTTGGTATCCGGTCTCAGTGAGGTCAACGTCGACCCAACCGGTGAAACGGTTCTCTTGGTTATACGTGCTCTGTCCGTGACGGAGGAGGATCAGGGTAGCCATAGATTTCAAGCCTAACGAACATTGTCCCCTGCAGGCAACCTGAACCTCTGAGTCAGGCATCAGTTAACCGAGACAGGTTGGACTGATCCTCGCGAAGGTGAGTTCACCATTGCCAAGGGTGACCGCGATCTCATCGTGGGTGAGACTCGTGATCGTGGTGACACCTTCGAGGCTGCGAGTCACGGCGAGCAGCGACCCGGTCTCTGCGTTGCGGCACTCGAGGACGTTGTTATCGGGGTCGTAGGCGAACACCGTGGAACCGGCGACGCTGACTCGAAGCGTATTTGGGAACGGAGGATCATGGATTCCGGTCTCGTTTTTGAGCGGTCTGCCTGGCAACAGGGTTGGAGGGTTACCTGGTGTGAGGTTGACAAAGCCAAGGGTTCCCAGCATCCCGGTGGCAACACGGAGCCAGACACGGTTGGTGATAGGGGTCATGGCAGCACCGCCGATTCCCCCCAACCCGGTCTTGAAGGAGGAGACGAGGTCGCCAGTGATTGGGTTTCGCACCTGGACCGTGACGGCGGAACCTCCATCTCCACAGAGCGACGTCAACAAAACGCTGCCATTGACAGAGCCTGCGACCTCAATCGACAGCGTCGCAGGGCGCGCGATGGTGATGGAAGTCGGGTGGCGCAGATCAGCGTCTAGCCCAACGATACCCGTCGTGGTGGAGATCCAGACTCTCTTGCCAACCACCGCGATAGAGGCGGCGTCCGCCGCGAGGTTGGGCGTTACGGAGAGGGTGCGTTGATAGAGCATCGTAAGCGTGTCAGGATTGAGCACCTCGATGATGGAGGCGTTCTTTTGACTGGGTGGAGAGGCCAATACCCAAAGCTCCCCGTCTGCGTAGGTTGTCGCCTCGATAACGGGGAGCCGTGCGTGGGCTTCGACGGCACCGTTTGCTGGATCAAACCGGACCAACTCGCTCCCTTGACCGGTCTCCTCATCAAGGACGAGCGCCTGATTATTGACTGTACTGATCTCTTCCACCGGGATGGCATTGGTATAGGTCTTCATCGGGGTGAGGATTGGGTTCGGAGCGAGCGGGGCTCCTGCTTGGAGCGCTGTTAGAGTTTGTCCTTGAGCGTTTGACGATCCGATGATAGAGGACAGGGTGATCACTGATGCGATCGGTGGTGGGGTGATGGAGAGTTTTGTTCCATAGCCAGAGAGTGTCGTGATGGTGGTTGTGGTGAGCTTCTCGTGATATGGTGTCGCCTGTTGGGTGGTCTCGAGCCGCTTGATAAGTGGCTTTGCACCTCGGGTGACCCAGATCGAGAGGATGACATGGGTGAGTACCGTCGTGATGGGAGGCCCGATGGAGTATCCACTGCTCGGTACTGGGGGTGGCTGCTCTAGTTGTTCTTGCACCTGAGTTTGGACCTCAATGGTGGGGGTGCCGTTCACCTGTGCTTGGCCAACCTCGTGGATCTGACCGATGGCGGGGTTGATGAGGAACGGCAAGGGGGCGAGCGTGCTCGTGGAGTTCAAGGTGCTGGGGTTGGCGAGCGATGCTTGTGGTGGTATAGCGAAGGCGAGCCACTGGTTCACACGGTCGGAGTGCGGCGTGGACGGGGCCGGCACGTACTGGGTGTCACCGATAGTGAGTTGTTCTTGCGTTCTACCGTGTGACGTTGGCAGCTCGAGTTGCGCGGCAGGTGGGTCGGTGGTTACGAGACCTGATAGTCGAGTGTTCTTCAACGTCTCTCGCCCCAGCGTCTCGTGAATCGTAGCGCCAACCGTATAGCCACCCGTTGCGATCGTGTCATGGTAGGCCTTGGTGAGCAACTCCTTGGCATGTGTCGGGTTGAGTTGAGCCGCGGAGTTGGTGCCACAGGCTGTGAGGATGAGCGAGAGAACCACCATCGTGACGAGCCAGATTCGGATGCTCGGAGAACGCGCGGTTCCCGCTGGTACCCGGTTACGTCCCTGTTGATCTGTGCCTCTCATCGGTCGTATGTTAGCCGAAATACAGAAAGTCGCGACGAAGATCTTGCTATTTTATGGGGTGATGTGCGTTTATGGGGTGATGTTCGTAACCACTGAACTTGGATGTTGATTGGGTCTGTGCCCGCGACTGGACTTCGTCGGTCGCACCATATTACTTGGGTTACTCGGAACATCCGGGCCATGGCGTGTCCCGGGCATGAACTCTGCTCAGGTGTTGACACTATCGTCAGCGTGTTGACGGTAGCGGCGTGGCGATGTCGTTGTGTATGAGAGGCTCGCGGTCACGAAGCTTCTCTTCGGGATGACTCCGTCATGAGAGGTCATCACTTGCCGGCCTAGGTGAGGCTACCGCCGACTCTTGGCAAAACATGGCAGATCAGTACGATGCTCTTGCGCTGCGCATGCCTCTTTTGCGAGGGCTGTCCCAGCATCGCGCGTCTCTTGGCCCTGCCAATACCGGAACCCAGGCAATAGGTAACGCCGTTGACACCGGCCATTGTTGGAGGATAGGAGGGACCCGCCTGTTCTCGTCGGGGGTTCAGTGGATCGGGCCTCGGTGATGGCCATCTAGAGCCAGGTGCGAACTGGCTCTTCAGCTGTCCTCATGTTATCTTTCCACCATGCGAATGCGCTATCCAAGGGCGTGGGGGTGGATCTGGGCCTTGCCAGGGCGCACCATCATGCGTTCGAGAGAGGCTCCGCCGTACTTTTCAGAGAGGCTCCGCGGTACTTTTCAGAGAGGCTCCGCCGGGGGTCTTTGAGGGTCGATCATCCCAAGCGGCTGGGTTCTGAGCAGGGCCAGTCCCGGTTCTGTGCGGGTCGCGAGGGGACTAAAGACCTTTCTTCAAGGTTTTGGAATAAAGCTGATGGGTAGGATGTAGTAAAACTTGATATACTTACACTCAAGTATTTGGTAACAGCTAATAAGGAGGCTCGAGTGGCCAAAGCAGTAGGCATCGATCTTGGAACGACGAACTCCGTCGTCTCGGTTCTCGAAGGAGGTGACCCTACCGTCATCCCGAACTCGGAGGGTGGGCGAACCACACCTTCGATTGTCGCATTCTCAAAGACCGGCGAGGTACTCGTCGGTGAGGTCGCTAAGCGGCAGGCGATCACCAACCCTGATCGGACAATCCGGTCGGTCAAGCGCCACATGGGCACGGACTGGACCATCGATATCGATGGTAAGAAGTACACCCCACAGGAGATCAGTTCACGTATCCTCTCCAAGCTCAAGAGAGACGCGGAGGCCTATCTCGGCGACACGGTCAACCAGGCGGTTATCACCGTCCCGGCTTACTTCGACGATGCACAGCGCACCGCCACCAAAGAGGCCGGACAGATCGCGGGACTCGAGGTGCTTCGCATCATCAACGAGCCGACGGCTGCCGCACTCGCCTACGGCCTCGACAAGGAGACCGAGGATCAGACGGTGCTCGTCTTCGACCTCGGTGGTGGTACCTTTGACGTCTCGGTCCTTGAGATCGGTGACGGCGTCTTCGAGGTCAAGTCCACCGCTGGTAACACCCAACTCGGTGGTGACGACTGGGATCAGCGGATCATCGACTGGATGATCAAGTCCTTCAAGGACAACGAAGGTGTTGACCTCGGCGCCGACAAGATGGCGATGCAGCGGCTCAAGGAGTCGGCCGAGAAGGCCAAGATTGAGCTCTCGGCCTCGTTGGAGACGACGATTAACATCCCCTTCATCTCCGCAACGTCAGAGGGGCCAAAGCACCTTGAGATGAAGCTGACCCGTTCGCGCTTCCAGGAGCTCACCGCAGACCTCGTTCAGGCCTGCAAGGGCCCCTTCGAGCAGGCGATCAAGGATGCTGGCCTCACCGTCGGTAAGGTCGATCACGTGGTGCTCGTTGGAGGATCAACCCGTATGCCAGCGATCCAGGATCTCGTCCAGCAGATGACCGGCAAGGAGCCACACCGTGGTGTGAACCCAGATGAGGTCGTCGCCGTTGGTGCTGCGATCCAGGCTGGTGTGTTGAAGGGCGAGGTCAAGGATGTGCTGCTCCTCGACGTGACCCCACTGTCGCTCGGTATTGAGACCAAAGGTGGCGTCATGACCAAGCTCATTGAACGCAACACCACCATCCCGACGAAGCGGACCGAGGTCTTCACGACTGCTGATGACAATCAGCCCTCGGTGGAGATCCATGTGCTCCAGGGTGAGCGCGATATGGCTTCCTATAACAAGACGCTTGGCCGTTTCCAACTCGTTGGAATTCCGCCGGCGCCTCGGGGTATCCCCCAGATCGAGGTGACCTTTGACATCGACGCGAACGGTATCGTTCATGTCTCGGCCAAGGATCGTGCGACCAATAAGGAACAATCCATCACCATCACCGGCACGACCGCACTCTCCAAGGAGGAGATCGACCAGATGATGCGCGATGCAGAGGCCCATGTCGCCGAGGATAAGCAGCGTAAAGAGGAGGCAGAGGTTCGCAACAACGCCGACACGCTCGTCTATCAGACCGAGAAGCTCCTCACCGAACAGGGTGACAAGCTTGAGGGTCCGGAGCGGGACAAGGTGACCGAAGCCCTCAACGAGGTCAAGCACTCGCTTGACGGCACCGATATTGCGGCGATCAAGTCAGCGACGGACGCGCTGATGTCGGCTTCTCAGGGATTCACTCAGCGACTCTATGAGGAGGCCTCGCGTCAGGCTTCTGCCAGCGGAGCCGGGGATGGCACCGCTGGGCCGAGTGATGCCGATGGCGGAAGTGGTAGCGACGACGATGTCGTCGATGCTGAGATCGTCGACGAACCCAAGGAGTGATGCGCGTGGCCGATGAGAGATTCGACGAAGAACACGAGAGTACTCATGAGCCCCACCGTGCTCACGGTTCTCAGGGTGCCAACGAGCACCATGGTGGCCAAGGGCACGACAGAGCCAAGGAGGAGACGCCTTTCGATGGAGAGGCGTCCTCCTCTGGGGATGAGCGCTCGGATGCGACGAGCAGGACGGGTGAATACACCCCGGCGGATGATCAAGGAGCCAAGGTCAACCCTTCTGATGAGGGGCTAGATGCCAACGCTGATGAGGACCCCTCCATTCGTGGCGATGAGACCGAGGGTGAGTTCGATCTCGATGCACTCGACTTTGAGCCAGAGATCAACGATCCCCTCGCCGATGCAGAGCGTGAACGAGACTCCTACCTCGAGGCACTGCAGCGTCTTCAAGCTGACTTTGAGAACTATAAGAAGCGCGTCGCGAGACAACAGAGTGAGCTTGGGGCCGCAGGGTCTCGAGCATTGGTGACCAAGCTGCTCCCAGCACTTGACACCTTGACGCTCGCGCTCGCTCATGCAACCTCGGAGTCAGGATCGGATGAGGTCGCCTCGGTGCTCTCCCAGATCAGCGCCTCCTTCTTGGAGGTGCTCGCCAAAGAGGGTTTAGAGGTGATCGAGCCTCTCGGCAAGCGCTTCAACCCTGAAGAGGCGGAGGCGGTTGCCCACGATGAAGGAGACGGTGAACCGACGGTGAGTGAGGTATTCCGTGTTGGCTATCGCTGGAATGGACAGACCTTGCGGCCCGCGATGGTGAAGGTCACCGGTTCGTGAGAGATGGAGGTAACGAATGCCACCACAGCGCGAGTGGTTCGAGAAGGACTACTATAAGGTCCTCGGAGTTCCGTCGACAGCGACTGACAAGGAGATAACCAAGGCATACCGAGCGCTTGCTCGTAAGTACCATCCTGACTCGAATGCTGGCCATGAGGAGCAGTTCAAGGAGGTCTCGGCCGCCTACGACGTGCTCGGTGATGCGACCAAGCGCAAGGAGTACGACGAGGTCCGCCGAATGGGCCCGATGGCCTCTGGCCTTGGTGGTATGGGTTCTAACGCTGGAGGGAACGGAAACTTCAATGTGCACTCGGAGGATCTTGGTGATCTGATCGGGAACCTCTTCAATCGAGGGAAACGAACGAGTGGGCCCAAGCGTGGAGAGGACCAGAGCGCCGAGGTTCGCCTCAGCTTTGCTGACGCTGCTGCAGGAGCGACCGCCTCGGTGCTGGTGATCGGGGAGACCTCATGTTCTGTGTGCAATGGAACTGGAGCGGCCCCTGGAACGGTACCAAAGGTCTGTGCCCGGTGCAACGGATCGGGATCGGTCTCTGATAACCAGGGATTCTTCTCCTTCTCTCAGCCCTGCCCAGCGTGTCATGGTCGAGGACTCATTATCGAACAGGCCTGCACCGCCTGCAAGGGAACAGGAACTGAACACCGTGCTCGCACTGTGAAGGTTCGCATCCCGGCTGGGGTGGAGCCAGAACAGACGATTCGGGTTCGCGGCAAGGGTGCCCCTGGTAAGAGTGGGGGTCCCTCAGGGGACCTCCTGGTGAAGGTTCATGTCGATCCAGATCCTCGTTTTGGTCGCAAGGGAGCCGATCTGACCACCAAGGTTGCGATCAGCTTCGCTGACGCTGCCCTTGGGGGTACGGTGAGCGCACCCTCGTTGACTGGCCCTGTGACGCTCAAGATCCCGGCGGGTACCCATTCAGGTCAGACCTTCAGGGTTCGCGGCCGAGGGTTGCCAAACCCGAGGAAGAAGAACGCCGTCGGTGATCTCCTGGTGACGGTAGAGATCGTCGTTCCGGCGGCACTCGATGCACGACAGAAGAAGTACCTCCAGGACTATCACAAGGTCTTTGGAGACAAAGGGGAAGAGAAGGTAGGAGGCTAGAGGCTAGATGGTAAGTGATATCGAAGGCCAGGCCAGGCGCGGCGCCTTCGAGGGTGCCGCCATCGGGAGGGGGGTGTATGTGATCTCGGTGGCTGCCGAGCTCGCTGGCATGCACCCTCAGACCTTACGGGTCTATGAACGACGGGGTTTGCTTGAACCAAACCGTACCGGGGGCGGCTCAAGGCGTTATAGCGAACACGATCTCGCACGGCTGCGACGCATCGCAGAGTTGACCGATGCGGGTCTCAACATCGAGGGTGTGCGTCGGGTGATTGAGCTAGAGGCTGAGGTCGCTGAGCTCAGAGCCGAACTCGAACGCGAGCGAGAACTGGCACGTCTTCGTGAGAAGGAGATCCATCGTCATTACCGGCGTGATCTCGTTCCGCTTTCCCAGGCGGTGGTTCATGTGAAGAGCACCCAGATCCGTCGCTAGGGATCAGATTTGGTCGCCTACCGCGCGGGTGTGAACCCAGGCGGTAGGGGGCGCAAGCCGAGACGAGGACAAGAGTCAGGCGCGTGAGATGTCGTGGTGTCGGACGACAAGGATGCCAGCCAGTGAGAGGTTAAGGATCGGAAGGGTGGCTCAACGAAGGCAGGGTATTGAAGACGTGTTCAATGGGTTTGTTCATTGCTTCGCCGGAGGTTTTTCGCGGGGAGGCTAACACGCGGGAACACTCCGATCCCGGGATCTGGCCCATATGTGGATGCGAGGGGCATTGCCGGAGATGGTATGACGCAAAACAAGCTTAGCAATAATCAAGCTTAGCAATAATAAGGTACCCGGAGATTGGGATATGCCAGGACTCTGCGCTAGTGCTGAGTCGGCCAGGAACAACGGTGTCGAGCCATGGTGTGCTTGCCGGCAAGGAACACAGATTGCTAAGCACTTGGGGCCAACCTGCCCGTTGCATACGGAGTCTTGGGGGAGTGAACATGAGACAGAGGCACCAAGGCAGAAAACCTGGATCGCGGGATGTGGCGGTAAGAACGCAGTGATGCCATATCGGTCATGGGGCGGAGGTTCTTCGAGGCTGAGAGCACGCCAATCGTCGGTGCGAGATAACGAGGTGACGAGTTCATTATGGCACCACCATGGGCATAACAGATGAGAGCAAGCCTGAGAAACACTCACCTCGCTGCGCCGAGAGATACGAGGTCGAAGGAGGGTGCGGGAAACGTTGTTCGGATTTCTTATCGACAGAAGTGGGCATCGGAGGGCTGATGAGAGGCAACATGTTGAGAGACAGCACAATGCAAGATGGTGCAGCGCAAGACAGCACAATGCAAGACAGTGCAGTACAGTACAGGCAACCTGTTTGGAGACGATACGGTGAGAGGCGATACGGTAAGGGACCATTGGGTGAGAGATCACACCGTAAGAGGTGGAACGATGGATACGCGTAATCTGACCTTGTGGCATTTGGGGAAGGCACTCAGCGAGATCCGAGGAGCACTGGCTACTGGGGGCGTAGCTTGGCTAGCGATGTCATTATCTCGATCCAACCAGTCACACATTATTGCCAAGACACCGCCTGCGCGACACCCTCGGTTTGGATCGGTCAGCTTGGATGAGCTTGCTCGAACCGAGCAGCTCGGTTCCATGGAGGCTCCTGCGCGGTGATGTTGCATAATAATAGAGTGATCGAGCGCTCTGGTAACGGTTCCTGGCAAAGAGCCAACGTCGGCATTACCCATATGTCATCGGTGGGTGACAGTGCACGAGAGATGCGAAGCCTTGTGTTCTACCGTGGGGAATCCAGCTTCGTTGAGAGGGGGATTCTGGCTTCAAAGGAGACGGAGAGCACCCGGCTACATCGCGTGATGAGAAGCGCAGATGCGGGCTCGGGGTCAGCGACTCTGGGTCGTGGGAACCAATACTAGTTCAACGGGCTGGTGGTGGTGTTCAGAGTAGTGATGCCAAGAAGAGTATGAACGAGACAAACAAGTAGATGAAGTCGTTACGAGTACAGAGGATGAGGTGAACAATGGATCAGAGTACATGGACCGTTAAGACCCGCGAGGCGATCGAGGCAGCGGTTGAGCTGGCGAGGCGGAGTTCGAATCCGGAGGTGACCAAGGAGCACCTTGCGGTCGCGCTCCTTGGACAACCCGATGGGATCGCCCTGCCAATCCTGGAACGTCTGGGTGTCCAGATCGGGGCGGCGAGGACCAAGCTCTTGGAGGCGATCGCAAAGCTACCCAAGGCCTATGGCAGCCAGGCGCAGTTCTCAGGCGCGTTGATCGCGGTCCTTGAGGCAGCCGACAAGACCCGCCAGGAGTTGGGAGACTCCTATCTCTCGGTCGAGCATCTCTTGATCCAGTTACCCACCGTGTTCGGGGTGACCGCTGAACAGATCAAGACCGCGTTGCGTGAGATCCGTGGGGACAACCGAGTCACGAGCGAGAACCCGGAGGAGACACTCCAGGCGTTAGAGAAGTACGGACGCGACCTGACAGCTGACGCGCGTGCGGGCAAGATCGACCCTGTGATCGGGCGGGACGAGGAGATCCGGCGGATCATCCAGATCCTTTCACGTCGGAGCAAGAACAACCCAGTGCTCATCGGTGAGCCAGGTGTTGGCAAGACCGCCATCGTCGAGGGGTTGGCCAAGCGAATCGTCGAGGGCGATGTTCCCGAGGGGTTGAAGAACAAGCGGTTGATCGCTTTGGATCTTGGTTCCATGGTGGCAGGTGCGAAGTACCGTGGTGAGTTCGAGGAGCGCCTAAAGGCGGTCCTCAAGGCGATCAAGGACTCCAACGGTGAGGTCATCACCTTCATCGACGAGATGCACACCGTGGTGGGTGCTGGGGCCGCCGAGGGTTCCATGGACGCCTCCAACATGTTAAAGCCAATGCTTGCCCGTGGTGAGTTGAGGATGATCGGGGCGACAACCCTCGATGAGTATCGCAAGTATATCGAGAAGGATCCGGCCCTCGAGCGTCGGTTCCAACAGCTCATCATCCCGCCTCCCTCGGTCGAGGATACGATTGGGATTCTGCGAGGTCTGAAGGAGCGCTACGAGGTCCACCATGGGGTGCGCATCCAGGACTCGGCCCTCGTAGCGGCTGCGGTCCTCTCGGATCGTTATGTGACCAACCGCTTCCTCCCTGACAAGGCCATCGACCTCATCGATGAGGCCGCCGCCAAACTCCGGATGGAGATCGACTCTCGTCCAAGCGAGGTCGATACCGTCGAGCGGCGTATTCGCCAACTTGAGATCGAGCGGATCTCGCTCGCTAAGGAGAGCGACGCCGCCTCGGTGGAGAGGCTCGGTCGGATCGAACGCGAACTGGCCGACGATCGGGAGGAGCTCGCCGCGCTCAATGCCCAGTGGCAACTCGAGCGCGACTCGATCGGCAAGATTCGCGAGATGAAGGAGCGACTCGAACAGTTGAAGGCCGAAGCCGACAATCACGAGCGCATCGGCAATCTCGATCGTGCGGCAGAGATCCGCTATGGTCAGGTTCCCGAGCTCTCACGACAGATCGACGAGGCTACCCGGCAACTCGCTGAGTTCCAGGGTGGGGTGAGGATGTTAAAGGAGGAGGTCGACCCAGAGGACATTGCAGAGGTAGTAGCTAAGGCGACCGGCATTCCGGTCTCCAAGCTCTTAGAGAGTGAGATGGAGAAGCTGCTCCATATCGAGGATGCCCTGCATCAACGGGTCATCGGCCAAGAGCAGGCGGTCTCAGCGGTCGCCAACGCCATTCGGCGCTCGCGTGCGGGACTCTCCGATCCACACCGGCCGATCGGGAGTTTTCTCTTCCTGGGTCCAACTGGTGTCGGTAAGACCGAGATGGCCAAGGCGTTGGCAGAGTACCTCTTCGACGATGAACGCGCCGTCATTCGAATCGACATGTCCGAGTACCAGGAGCGCCATGCGGTGGCACGCCTTGTCGGTGCGCCTCCGGGATACGTCGGCTACGGCGAGGGTGGACAGCTCACCGAGGCGGTAAGGCGGCGCCCCTACAGCGTGATTCTCTTTGACGAGATCGAGAAGGCGCACTCGGATGTCTTTAACATCTTCCTTGCCATCTTGGACGATGGTCGCTTGACCGATGGCCAGGGCCGGGTGGTGAACTTCACCAACACCATTTTGATCATGACATCGAACCTGGCGGAGGATCCGAGGCTCTTCTTCAAACCGGAGTTTGTGAACCGGATCGATGAGATCATCCGCTTTGTATCACTCACCGAGGCAGACCTCACGAAGATCGTCGACATCCAGCTCGATGCACTGCGTCGAAGGTTAGCTGATCGTCGACTCGAACTCATGGTCACCGATGATGCCAAGCGGATTCTGGTGACCCAGGGGTATGATCCAGCGTTCGGAGCTCGACCCTTGAAGCGGGTGATCCAGAAGATGGTGGGCGACCCGGTGGCGGTTGCGATCCTGTCGGGGAAGTACCCAGAGGGGTCGACGATCACCGTCGATGGGGTGGGGGATGAGTTGGTGATTTCGTGACGTTGATCCATTGGAGCGATGCATCTGATGAAGGAGAAACGCTAAAAACGGGGATCACTGATACCCATGGTATTGCGTAGTGGTGCCAGCTCAAATTTGGGCCAGACCTTCTTTCTATCCTTCCTATCGGTTTGAATCATCAGGGTGGAAGTGACGACCACGTTGTTGCGATAGATCGGTAGTAGGGTGGGTTGAGAATGTTTGGAGTAGTACACGATGACTTGGAGAGACAACGCAGCAACATTCGTTCGTTTGCCCACTACCACCCAATCACCACGATCTTGGTTCTCAACTAGTCCGTGCTATGAGAATTGTTTACCGCACTTGCCGTTTACCCAGTGAGTTTTTGGTGATGAGGATATAACGTGATTGGGTGACGCGTGCGGCACTCGTGCTAGAGTGGCAGGGTGTTTGGAGTCTAGCGGAAGGTTATCTCGTACGAATGTTGAGATTTCTTTGATTATCTAGCCCAAGTTGGAGAAGGCACGTGATATAGTGAAGTCCAGTAGGGTTGGATCATGTTGCTCTTGCACACTAAGTCTGGAAACAGAAAGTAACCACGAGGAGGTTATAGGTTGAATAGTCGTTCTTCTATGTATCGGCGGTTGATGAACATGGCTGGCGCTGCAGCGCTCACAGCAGGTGGGCTCGGCGCGGTTCTTGCGGTGAGTGGTACGGCGTATGCGTCTACAACGCTGACTTCAGCTCCGTTTTCTATCGGTTCGGCCACCTCGGTCTCGGCGGTTTCTTTGTCTCTGACGAACTCAACTGAGAGCGCAACAGGTGTCCAGTACACGGTGTCTTTCAAGGCAACGAGTGCAGGCACAGATACTGACAAGATTTTCATCGGTGGTACTGGCTTAAGTTCGGCAACCGTAACGTCTGTTGTCGATAATACGACAGGGACTGCTGCCGGATCGATCACACCCACTGACGCGTCCACAAGTGTTTCGCTAACGCCCGGATTTGCATGGAATGCTGGTGATCAAATCACGGTTGTGCTTGGAGATGTCTCCAACCCAGCGACGTCCCCCGCTTCTGTGACGGTTTCGACCTCGACGGATGCTAATGCGGTTACGTCAAATTCGGTAACCTTGTCGGCTGGATACGCTCCTGTCGATTCGGCCAATCCGGCTATACCGTCAGATACGGGTGTCACCTGGACGTTCGAGGGTGCTGCTGGCGCGGCTGTTGCTTCCGGAGGTACGCTTACCATTTCGGATAGTAGCACCACCTCTGCGGGTGAAGGGGCTTTCACTACCAGTGGCGCTTATACGGTGGTCGACAACACTTCTGGGAAGACATTTGTGATTCCAGCGAGTGATGTCCAGATCTCGGCTGACACCAGCGCCACTCCATATACTGCTGCAGCTGTACTTACGCTTCCTAGTGGAGATTCCATTGCTAGCGGCGATGAGCTGACCGTCACCGTAACTGATGCTGTCAATGGAAGTGCTGGTGTCCAGACTTTCGGAATTGATGCACCGACAAGCGGTACTGCTGTGACTGGAGCCGTGGATTTGGGCACTTCGGTTGATGCGTTTAGTGCTTCGGCCCCGGGTGCGGTCGAGGGTGTCGCCTCTAATGTTACCCTGGACTTCACGTCGAATACTGGTGGTTCGAATACCATCACAGTGAGCGGATTCACTCCAGGGTCAACAAATCTCCTTACGAACCTGACGACGGGTGTGCAATATAGTCTTGGCGCTCCTTCCTCTGATTCATGGACCCTGTCGACCGCTACGGTTTCCGGAGATAAGTATCAGCTCGTATCGTACAGCGCTACATTTGCTGCTTCTGGTTCGGTTTCCGTTGGTCTCTCTACCAATGAGGACACTCTTCCAGCTACGCAGAATGTGACGGTAGCCGCTGCGAGTTCCGTGCCCCAGATTCAGGTAACACCTTCGGACAGTCAGCCTGGAGCCCTCTCGAACTGGACCATTAGTAACATAGAGGCGAATGGTGCGTTGGCTGGTGGCGCATTGACAGATACATTTACGTTGGCTAGTAGCGGAGCAGTCTTCCCGAACTATGGGCCTGACTACACGCTTACTGATTCGACGACTCCGTCTGACTCGTTCACGGATCCATCGATCGTATCCGGTGGCGGCACGGATTCGGTGGAGATTGAACTCCCAAATGGCTTGGCTTCTGGAGACATGTTCAGTCTTACGGTTGATGGTGTCATTAACCCGAGTACGACGAATATCAATGATACGGCTAGCCTAGCTAGTAGTACAGATGCCGGAGTGATCGAGGCTGCACAAGCTCCTGTGACAACAGTGCCGACGGCTAGCATGACGTATCCTAACGGTGCGCTCATTAAGTCTGGGGGCCAGATCGACGTGGTTGCGGGTGGCTATGCCTTTGGTATTCCGACCCCAACGGTGTTCGGTGACATTATGAAGATGGATCACAGCAGTGTGGTTTCAGGTACCTTCCCGACAGCTCCTATGCCAGCGGCTGGAACGTTGATCAACCCTGTTGGAACCTCTGGCTACTGGGTCGTTGGTACCAATGGTGAGATTTACCAGTTCTCCTCCATGTCACAGTTCATGAAGGATGGTTATGTTGCCAGTCAGGTGATTCCAGTTCCTAACGCAGGTGGGCTCACCGCAGGCGCTGGTGCTCCTCCGACGGCTGCTGCGACAATGGCCAACGGTGCATTGGTTCAGTTCGGTTCGACCATCTATGAGTATGCTGGTGGCGTTGCTACTGGTATCGCTACACCAGCCGAGCTCGCTTCGATTCAGAAGATGACTGGCGCAATGGTGGTCATGGGCTCTGGCTCGACACCAACGAATGCCACGGCGAGTGCTAACGGTACACTGGTTCAGCCTCTCGGCACAGCCGGGATCTGGGTCAGCGATGGTGGAACACTCTATCAGTTCATGAGCGCTACGCAGTTCATGACCGATGGTTACTCGTTCCAATATGTCCTTCCGGTTGCTATGACGGGTAGCTATACGCTCTCCAGTCTCTAGTCAACCCTTCAACAACAGTTCATCAGGGCAGGTACTTCGGTACCTGCCCTGAGTCTTGTTTTCGAGGCGGTGCAGTGCCTCGTTGATAGATGAATTGAGAGGGTCGGGTTGCGGAGATCCGCCAAGTTTCCGGGGAGTGGTTAAGTTGTTGTGTGTTTGAGGAGTGTCTTGTCAGACTGGCTGGTGCGGGCGGTGGTTTAGCTGCATTCGCGGAGCGGATCGACGTCAGCTGTGCGGTGTAGTGATGGTTCGAGTTAGGAGGTGCGGTAGGTTGGCCTAGTTGTGGTAGCCCACTGTTATCTTGAGCGCAAGAGTCGGTAGTCCGTGGATGTGGTGGGCCCAAGGTGTTACGGTTTGGAAGGCGAGGAGATGGACAGGCCATTGGCTTCGGTGTGGGGTGATGCCGAGTTCTAGCGGTTGGCCTGATGGAGCTTCGAATGCCTGATCGCCGAGATGGAAGGTGAATGGGAATTCCCTGCGATGTCCCTTCAGCGACTCGGTGACCGTGAAGGTGTGGCCGTTGTGTCTCCCGGAGACCGTGAGTTCGCCATCGAGTTCTCCAACACTGTCGCCGATGTAGATCTGCAGTGCTTCGATTGTTCCTGAGAGAGTAGCTGGGATCAGGCATGTGGCGGTGATTGTCTGGTTCGTGTGCAAGGGTATGCGGTGTGAATGGTCGAGGTTTTGGCCATCTGGGATGTCGACCCACTGGATTCCGCGTGCCCATGGCCGCTGTATTCGTGGTATCGCGAGGACAAAGTCTTCCGAGTCCAAAGTAAGGTTTGGATTATACATGGGGTCTGAGGAGAGCTGTGGACTCCAGCGCCATTGCATGTAGCCGTGTTCTCGGATCGCACGGTGTTGCTGTGACAGCTTGATGTCCTTGCCCCGCGACTTGGATTCGTGATGGATGAGTTGGGCGTGGGGCTGGTAGATGTTGCGATAGCCCTTTTTGCGAAGGCGAAGACAGAGGTCTACGTCGTTGAATGCGATTGGCAGTTCCTCTGCCATTCCGTTCATTTCACGCCACAGCTGTGCGCTGATCATGAGACAGGCTGCGGTCACCACACTGAGTTCATAGGGGACGTTTGCCCTGCCCTGGTAGCCATCTTGGTCCTCGCGCAGGTATCGGAAGGCGTGTCCAGCGAGCCCGCGCAGTCCTGTGATGACGCCCGCGTGTTGAACCGTGCCATCTGGGTAGAGGAGTTTGGCTCCGACTGCGCCGATTCCCGGTCGTTGGGCGTAGCCGAGCATGACTTCGAGCCAGTCTGGTCGTTGGACCTCGGTGTCGTTGTTGAGAAGGCAGAGGTAATCGGTGCTGAGTTGCTTCACGACGGTGTTGTGAAGATCCGAGTAGTTAAAGGCATAGGGGTAGTCGATTACCTGATGGCCGGGGAGCTGTGCGATTTGGTTGAGGTAAGAGAGCGTCGCTGGATCGTCACTCCGGTTGTTGACGACGATGACCTCATAGTTTGGATAGGTCGAGGTGCTCAGACTCTCGATACATGCCTTAAGATCGGCCAACCCGTTGTGGGTTGGGATGATGATGGAGATTTTTGGGTTGCCGTGAACCGTGTAACGTGGGATGAGGTCCCTTTGGTTAGGTGCCCAGTCAAGCGTATGGAGCTCTCCTCGTCGTTCCAAGACTCCGTGGACGATCTCGTAGGCCTCTTGACGGTGTTGGTCCGATGCATGAGCTGTTGGTCCGGTATTGGGGTCGCGTTGATGATAGAGGATGGTTGGGCAGTGTCGAATGCGGGCCGGTTCATGATCCTCGGTGAGGCGTAGGAGGAGTTCCCATGTGGGATAGAGGGCGAGATGAGGGGCGAAGCCGTTGGCTTCTTGCACGAGTGTTGTTCTGAATGCAATAGCTGGACCGATGTAGTTTTGGGCGAGGGCGAGGTCTGGGTTCCAGTCGGGTTTGAAGTTATGGTTGTGGCGACATTCCTGATCGTCGATGGAGTCATGGTCGCTATAGATGATCGCTGTGTCTCGGTGGGCGGCGACTTCGGCACCAAACCAGGCCAAGGTGTGAGGCCGGAGGAGGTCACCCGGGCGAAGGGTGGCGAGGTAGTCGCCGGTGACGGTATCCATCGCGCTATTAAGAGCGTCTGAGTAGACATGGTGGCGATCTAGCGTGAGTTGGGTAATCCTTGGATCTCGCGTCTGATAGTCGTCTAGGGTGCGACGCAGGTCAGGATCACTCACGTGATTGTCGATCATTACGAGCTGCCAGTGAGGATAGAGCTGGGTGAGCACCGTGCCGATCGATCGCCGTAGCTGTCGGGGGTCGTTGCCGTCTTCGATCACCATCAGATAGCTAAAAGTTGGAGTGTACTCCATGGAAGCGACGTACTCTCGAATCAGATCAGACTCTGCCTGCTTCAGTGTGTCACACTGTTGAATCCACCACTGATAATCATGGGCGAGCCGGTCCATCTCGTCGTCTGGATCGTTGTGGAGTGCTCGTGCGTAGTCCCTGGTTGTCGGGCGTTCCTGGGTGGTGATGGTGTCGAAGCGCTCCGCCCAGTCCGTGTAGGCCTTCGTGACTCGAACCCTTGTCATGGTTGGTGCTTCGCTGGTTCGGTTGCGGTTGGCGAGGGATTGCGCCCCGAGAGGAGACCCTTCACCTTTGGAAGGAGTTGTTCTTTGCCCATACGGACCGGGGCGGTGAGTCTCCAAGAAGTCGAGCCAAGGAGCTCATCGATGCGCCGTTGCAGTGCCTCTTTCTCCTCGCCGAGTTGCTTTTCTCGAAGCACTAGCTCCTCTCTGAGGTGGAGCTTCTCATCCTCGATGAACTTGATCCGCCCTTTCAGAATGAACTCACGGGTGCTGCGATCGGCGTTCAGGAGTCCGCGTACCTTGGCCACTTGAGCCGTTGCGTGTTGATCGACAGTGGCGAGATACCCTCCGATCACCTCCGTAGACTCGGTGATGATAAGGGGACGGTAACTGAGTTCTAAAAGCGTCTCATGTGGGCTCCCTGGCAGGCGAAGGTTGAGTTCCGCCCGGTTGTCAGGATCGAGGATGAAGTAGTAGGCGGTGCTCTCCGTCGGCTCGACGGTTTGGTGGAGTGCAACAAGCCCTCGCCGATGCTCCTCGACAAAGAGTTCGTCGATGCTCTCAGGGTCCCAGCGCCAAAGCTCTCTGTCGTTCTGGGTGAGTGTAAGGTCGCTGAGCTCAATAACCCCGACCCTATCAAGGAGTTGAAGGCTGAGGAAGCGTTCCGAGGGGGAGCGTGGAATCTCGAGATGCACGCTCAAGAGACCCGGCTGATCAACCGGGGTTCCTTGTACTGATCGATCCTCGGCGTACTCCTCGTCGATCAGGCGCCAGAAGACCCTTGTGATATCTCCCACAGGTCTTGTGATCAGAGTGGGATGAAGCTGTTCTTGGGAACGCCGCTGACCTTTCTTGCGTGGCTTTGCAGATGCGATGAGCTCATAGACGTCATGGTCGATGGTGATTGGCACCCGTGTGAGGAGGGTATCGGCGAGCGCCTGGGATTGGGCGAACTCGGAGTCAGCAACCGAGAGGGTGATGGTGTCGAGTATCTCAGCGACAAAACCACTCTCATCGAGGGTGCGTAGGAGACTCTGCCGGGTGAAGAATCGGAGATGAGCTGGATCAAGAATCCCGTGTCCACGGTAGTGAAAATCGCCGCCAAGGAGTTCGCTGATCACACCGATGTGGGCGACGTTGGGGACGACGAGGAGGAGTTGACCCTCGGCATCGAGGTGGGCTTTGAGTTGTGAGAGCAGATGTTCGGGGTCCTGGAGACGCTCGAGGATCTCTGCACACACGATGATGTCGTAGTGACGATCAGCGAGGACTTCGTTGATGTCGGATTCCTCAAGGTCGGTTACAAAGACCTCACGGCATAGCTGTAGGGCCGCGTGCGTCTCTGTGGTGTGGGGTTTAGCTTCGTTGGACATAGCTACATCGGATTGAGCTGCATCATGTTGACCTGTATTAGATCTACCGGTGCTTGGTTGCATGGCGTCCACGGTGCAGCCGAGTTCGGTAACGAGTGCCCTGACCAGTTCGTCGATACCGGACCCGAGCATCAAGACCGTTGCTCCGCGAGGAATGTGCTTGATGATCACCTCACCCCAACCAGCAGTAGAGAGACCTCCGGATGCCGACTCGTCGGTTTGGACCTTGGGCTGATCAGAACTCACTCGGCACCCTTTCGTTTGTTTGGGTTGTGATCCAGACTAGCCGCGCAACCCTAGAGTCAATTCCAGCGCTGATCGCCCACCTCATGACCGTTTTGTGTTTCCGTAGATGAGCCGATCTGTCGATTAGTTCCCATCGAATGGAATGGTCAACTCCTCTGGTATGGGCCACTAGCCTTGCACTATGGCACAACCTAACGTCTCGCACTCGGTCACGATTCGAGTCGAGCTCAACAACACCCCTGGTTCCCTCGGACGCTTAACCACCGCAATCGGTGAGGCGGGCGGCAACATCCTGGGTATCGATCTGATAGATGTCGAATCTGACCGTATCGTTCGCGATATCACGGTACTCGCCGCTGACCCTGACCATGCCCAGCTGATTCGTGGCAAGGCTGAGGAGGTGGCAGGGGTCCATGTCCGTAGCGTCCTCGACAGAACGCTACGGCTCCACCTCGGTGGCAAGATTGAGGTGCGAGGTAAGTCCCCACTGAAGGACCGTGATGATCTCTCGATGGCCTATACCCCCGGCGTCGCTCGAGTCTCGATGGAGATCGCGGAGCGCCCGGCCTCGGTACATACCTATACCATTAAGGCGAACTCGGTCGCCATCGTTAGTGACGGGACAGCCGTGCTCGGACTTGGCAACATCGGACCCTATGCCGCGATCCCTGTGATGGAGGGCAAGGCCCAGTTGTTCAAGGAGTTCGCAAATATCGATGCGTTCCCGATCTGTTTGAACGTCTCCAAACCCGAGGAGGTCATCGCCGCCGTCGAGGCGATAGAGCCAGTCTTTGGGGGCATCAACCTTGAGGATATTGCTGCTCCAGCCTGCTTTGAGATCGAGGAGGCGTTGAAGTCCAAGCTCGATATACCAGTCTTTCATGATGATCAACACGGCACGGCGGTGGTCGTCCTGGCGGCGCTGCGCAACGCAGCCAAGGTGGTCGATCGCAAACTTGGAGACATGACCGTGGTGGTTGCTGGAGCTGGCGCTGCTGGTGTTGCCTGTGCAAAGATCCTCGCGAATGCCGGTGTTGGTCGGATCCTCGTCGCTGATCGCAAAGGAATTATCTTCTCGGGCCGTGAGGACTTTGATGGAGCGAAGCTGTGGTTGGCGGAGAACACGAACCAGGATCGCCGCATGGGCGATCTCGGCTCTGCGTTGGTGGGTGCCGATGTTTTTCTCGGCGTCTCTGGACCAGGGATCGTGACTGCGAACGAGATCGCGACGATGAACACCCATCCCATCGTCTTTGCGCTCGCGAACCCGACGCCTGAGGTGATGCCCGAGGAGATCCAAGATATCGCCGCGGTGATCGCGACGGGACGATCGGACTTCCCGAATCAGATCAACAACGTTCTCTGTTTCCCGGGCATCTTTCGCGGTGCGCTCGATGCCCGAGCGATGGCGATCACTGAAGGGATGAAGCTAGCCGCTGCAGATGCCATCTCCTCGGCGGTATCTGACAGCGAACTCTCGCCGAACTACATCATCCCTTCGGTCTTTAACAAGGGTGTCGCCATTGCGGTAGCTGAGGCGGTCGCTCGAGAGGCGCAGCACGAGGGGATCGTTCGGCACACTATCTGAGACCGACCGAGGCATCTCGTGAGCGATGAGTCCTATCTGCCCGGTCGGCTCTGCTATCCGGGTAAGCGGATAGAGTTGAGCCTCGACGAGGAGATCACCGTGACAGTGGTGACCAGGATCGATGGTCAACGGGTTGGTATTCGAGGAAGACTCTGGCGAGATGGTCCTTGTGACGTGATGGTGGTCTTCTTCGGAGAGCGGTTCAAGGCCACAGGTATCATGATGCCAGCGATCGTTGGCTCAGAGGTGGTGATCGAATCAGACTTTGTGCCGATGAATGCCCGGTCAGCGCCACGGGTGAGCGCCGTACTTGCGGGCACCTACTACATTCTACCGCCGAGCGTCGGGATCCCGATGCAGGTACTCGACCTCTCCGTTACCGGGGTCGCGATTGAGCCGATCTCTCAGCAGTTGCCAGCCCCAGGCCAACGTCAGATGATCTCCTTTCATCTTGGGGATCGAGAGATCAAGACGGTGATCGAGTTCGTGGCGATCGAAGACAGTCTCTGGAGAGCAAGATTTCTAAAACTTGCTCTCTCCGACGAGGATGCGATCGCAAAGTTCGTGATGACCCACCAGCTGGATCGACGCAGGTCGCTTTCGGACTTGGAGATCCGTACCCCATCCTCGCTCGATCTTGAGACTAGGCTGGAGTTTCCTCTGATCGAGTCCATCTCCTGGTCAAGCAACTCCTGCACCTTGCGAACCGGATCGATTTCAGCGACGGTGATGGTGCCACCGTCGCTACCGGCCGCGCGGGATCGTATCGGGTCGTTGGTCGGTGTCGCGCGTGTCGGTGACCCCAGAGACTTTGCACATCTTTTGGGGCTTGTCACATCAGATACGGTGGTTCTCGACAGCACGATGGCTCCGTATCTTGTGCTCAGTGCACGGTGCAAAGGCGTCAACGTTTTGGAGTTGTTGCTGTCATATGTCGAAGGCAGCGAGGAGATCGTTGCTCCTTCGATTCGACCTCTCTCTCCGGAACTGTCTCCCTATTCGGTGCCCGCTCACCCTCCATTTGCCGATAGTAACGCATCCACCCTGATGGGGTATTCATGTGGTATCGCTGTCTATCAGAGCTTCCGAGGAAAGGCGTCCGCCCTGGTAGCGAGCCCACCGAGTGAGGTAATTAAGGGCGATGGGCCATGGATAGATCCGCTTGCATTGGCGTTACTTATCCAGCGACTTGCCTCCGTCGAGGTTCGCCCGGCCTGGCCGACGTTGACCACTAGTGACGATGGTGTGGAGTTGTTCCAGGCATTTGCGAGCCTGGCCGCCACCGAGTCCAGCTAGGGTTGCCGGTCAACTCCAACCTACTGACCTCTGACCCCAACAGAACTGAGCTCAGCCTTCCATGGATCGTTCACTCCTCCTTGGTTGACGCTCTCGGTTGGCGTCAGTGCCACTCACTGGGGTAGGCAAGCGGTTACGACCGGTAAAGCGCTGATGAAACGCCTATTGCGGTATCGGACTTGGGCATTGCGTTGAGGGTCCTGACTGAATGCATGCTCTGTCGGCTGAGATAGGCTGAGTGCTTTGGTGAGCAATCGCTCGTTGTGCGAGGTGGCCGTCATCGATCGTATTCCATTCCGTCCCACAAGACCTCATCAGGTGGTGACCGTCGCGACGGGTGCCACATTGCCTGGCGCCATGGCGTTAGCGAAGTCACTCGCCGAGACTAATCCAGAGCTGGAGGTGACCATCGTCAGGGTTGACCTCCTCCATCAGGAGGAGCCCGCGGGTGGTGAATCGCACCAGCTTCTCCATATCGTTGGGATCGATGCGTTACCGATCGACGAGGTCTTGCTCTTTGAGCTCGCCACCGTCTTGGCCATCGAAGAGCTCGGAGTCGTGCTCCGGCCATGGGCCCTAGCCTTCCTGCTCGCTGGCGATGCCCAGGCTGCGCTCTATCTGTCTCCCGACTCCTATGTGTGTGATCAACTCGATGATCTTTTTGCCTTGGCAGATCAGTATGGTGCGGTGGTGACGCCTCGCTTTAACTCTCTGCCCGTGCGCGATGGTCTTCTATCAGCCGAGGAGCAGATCCTCGCCGATGGCTTCTTTGAGGAGGGTCTTCTTGGCACCGGACGTCAACGACTCGCGGCGCTGGAGTCCTGGCAAACGCGGATCATGGTTGATTTCGGCAATGCTATAGCGGAGCTACCCCTTGGTGGTCGTCGATGGTTTGATGTCATCGCCCATCTCCTGGACGCTCACGTGCTACGAGACGACGGTTATTCCATGGCCCATTGGAACCTGCATGAGCGCAAGGTGACTCGAATCGGTGACGGTTATTCCGCCAACGGTGCACCGGTACGAACTCTGCGCTTCAAGGGCTATTGTCCCTCGACCCCATGGCTGCTCAGTACGGAGACAAGCGCGAACCCCAGAGTGCTCCTGAGTGAGTCCCCAGAGCTTCGCGAGCTGTGTGATCGATACCGGGCGACGCTATCTCGGCAGAGGGCGGAGGATCCAGCGCCCACGTATCTCTTTGATCGACTCTCCGACGGAACGGTGTTGACACCACGACTTCGCTATCTCTTTCATCGTGAACTCGTCAGAGCCAGGGCCGCCAGGGAGGAAGCACCACCTCCTCCGGGGATGGGTGACGATGCAGCCTTTGTCGCTTGGTGGCGGGAACCTGCCTTTCCTGAGACATTGGTGAATCGATTCCTCTATGCCCTATGGAGTGAGCGTCCTGATCTGCAGGCGACTTTCGCAAACCCAGTTGGGGGTGATGAGGTTGATTTTCTCCGGTGGGCATGGACGACTCCTTACGACGCTGATTTGGGTGAGGCACAGGGGTTGCTACCGGCAAAAACCTCTTTACTCGCCCCGATTATCAAGCGAGCCCCTGGCGTAAACCTTGTCGGGTACTTCTCCGTTGGGGTTGGGGTCGGCGAAGTTGCACGTTTGCTCGTCGATGGGATCCAGCGTGCAGGGATTCCGCACGCACTCTACAACAGCCAAAAGACCGTTGGTCGGCTGCAAGCGGAGTTCGTCTGGGAGGCATCCGATGATCGCTATGCAGTCACCATCGCTACCGTCACCGCTGAGCAGCTACCGGTGGTGGCACGCGAAATAGGTCGCAGTCTACTCGCCGATTGTGATCTGGTTGGGATTTGGGCATGGGAGGTCGCAGACTTTCCAGATTACCCTGAGGCACTGGCACTTGTCGATGAGATATGGGCACTATCGGAGTTCTCTCGCAGAGCCATTACTGCCAGGACCTCCAAACCTGTGAGTGTGATTCCGGTTCCAATTGGTGACCCCGGCCTTCACCAACCGCTTGACCGGGTGGGCCTCTCCCTGCCGGAGGGACCCTACCTCCTCTTTGTCTTTGACTACCTGAGTATTTTTGAGCGCAAGAACCCCCTTGGACTCGTTCGTGCCTTCACCCGAGCCTTTGACGAAGGGGAGGGGCCATTACTGGTGATCAAGAGCATCAACGGAGACCACTGCCGCGCCGATCGCGAACACCTACGCGCTCTCTGTGGCGGCCGAAGCGACATCTATTTGATCGAGGAGTACCTCCCCGAAGAGGTGATGAGTAGCCTGATGGGCGAGGCGACCGCGTATGTGTCGTTGCACCGGGCTGAGGGCTTTGGTCTTACGCTCGCCGAGGCGATGGTCCGTGGCCTACCCGTGATCGCAACAGGATATTCGGGGAATCTTGAGTTTATGAACCCTACCAACAGCCTCCTCATCGACTACCAACTCGTACCGATCGGCCCAGGTATCTCGGCATATCCGGCCTCATCGGTATGGGCAGACCCTGATCTCGACGCTGCGGCTGCCGCGATGCGGTGGGTGATCCAACACCCTGACGAGGCACGAGAACTCGGTCACAAGGGACGATTGAGTGTGCTTGGTCAGTTGACCTTCGATCGGCTTACCGCCTTTCTCTGGGAACGGTTGGGAACCAAGTTGCAGGAGCAACCCTGATCCATCAATAGGCGAATCTTGATGAACGTTCATCTCCCGCCATCAGATAGTGATCCCAGAGACGTGGCGGATCGGAACGCGTGCTCGATCAAAGGGTTGTGCCCTGTCACTGTTAATCTCATCGCGCCAAGTGGTAGGGCGGCACGCATGACTCTCCGTTGCCCACATCACTGCTTCCTCCGGCGGCTTTGCCAGGACACAAAACCCGGTAGACCCCGGATCGCGTGGCATCAAGGTCCAGTAGGGGTAGAGCTGAGGTGGATCACTCCAGGTTGGGTTGCTGGACCGGAACCATTCACTGTGCACCCGGCGGGCCAGTTGTGCGTCGTTGTCCATCATCTTTCTTTGTGGACCAGCGAGCCCTCCAACGCTTTATTGCTCGGCCTTCGCGGGGCGATCATCACCATGGGATCACAATGGTCGCTCCCCTGATCAGCCGTTCGAGGATGCCCTTTGTTCGACCTTCACACGTAGCGTGAGGGCCCCGTCGATGGTCACCGCCTCGACAAGGACTGGCGTGTCACCCTCGTGGCGCAGACTGATCCTGGCCGGACTGGCGAGAGGGCGTTCGAGTCTGATGGTGACGGGATCAAAATGCAGCCAGGATGGCACGGCCTTCGCCGTAGTCTCGTCGATCGAGAAGGCGTGGTCGTCGATAGCGTAGGGTTCGATCTCCATCGCCCAAAAGGTCACCTGGTCGATTTCATTGCCCAGCTGATCGGGGAGAATGAGTTCGCATTCGATCTCGCCCCCTGGTTCTAGGACGATGGGGTTTGACGGGAAGTAGCGAGCTGGACGTGGGCAGGGGAGTTCGATCCCCAGCAGGTTCTCTAACCAAGGAAGCTTGACGCGAGGCGGCCAGGCTGCTCCGCAGCCGATGTCATCGATTGAAGCGTTTGGGTTGTGATAGGGATCGTCCAAAATCTTGGGGGCCCACTTCTTCCAGTAGCGGATGACCTCGGTGCCGTAGCGCCCCTTCTTGGTTGGTTCGGTGTCCAGTCCCCGTGATTTTGATTCGTGGTGGATCAGTTGGGCCGCTGGGGTGTAGCCGATGTGATAACCAGCTTCCCCGAGCTTGAGACAGAGGTCGATGTCATTGAGCGAGACGGTGAACTCCTCATCAAAGCCGCCGACTTCGTCATAGGCGGCTTTGGAGACGAGCATGGCGGCTCCTGTGACCGCCGAGAGACGTTGGGCGAGTACGATACGTCCGCCATGCCCAATCTCGTAGTCCTTGGCCATTTTGTAGCGGTGCCCAGCCTCGCCGTTGATGCCGAGGATCACCCCTGCGTGTTGGACGGAATGGTCGGGGTACCAAAGTTTGGCCCCCACGGCGGCGATCTTGTCGTGCATGCACATGCCCACCATGTCGGTCAGCCAGGAGGCGTTGATCGCCTCAGTGTCGTTGTTGAGCATACAGATGTAGTCGGCCTCGATCTGGCCGATCGCCCAGTTGTGCATAGCGGCGTAGTTGAAGGGGTGAGAGTAGTCAAGGACGCGATGGCGAGGAAGCGTGCCAATGGCTGCGAGGAGCTCGAGCGTCGCAGGCTCATCGCTCTCGTTGTTGATGATCACCACCTCGTAGTCGGGGTAGTCGGTGATCTCGAGGCTCTTGAGACACTGCTCAAGCAGGTCCCCGTGGTTGCGGGTTGGGATCACAATGGCCACATGTGGCGTCCCAGTTGGTTCGAAGTGAACGAGATGGTAGGCGTCGTCGAGCACCGGTTCAAGGTGGGCCGGGATGCCGCGGCGATCGAGGGCCTCCTCGACGGCTTGCGTGCCTGCACGCATCGCTTCTGGCTTGAGTTGGACGCGGATCGCGGTCGAGCCGGCGATCATGCGCCAATGGTAGAGAATGACAGGAATATGGCGGATCTGATCCTCGCGAACGGTCTCGGTGATGCGAAGCGCGAGATCCCAGTCCTGGGAGCCATCCAGGCCGGTTCGCTGCCCTCCGACCTGGTTGAGCTCTTCTCGGCGAACGACGAAGAAGTGGGTCATGTAGTTCTGGGCCAGGAGCAAGATGGGGTCAAAATCTGGCTTGAAGTAGGGGCTATAGCGTTGACCGGTATCGGTGAGCTTGTCCTCATCGGAGTAGAGAACGACCGAGTCAGGGTACTGGTTGAGGGTGGCGATGACCCAACTCAGCGTGTGGGGTCGGAGGAGGTCATCGTGATCGAGGAAGCCAACGTAGTCCCCGGTCGCCATCTGGATGCCGTCATTGGTCGCGGCAGCGATGTTGCCGGTGTGAGGGCGAAAATGAGCGATGATGCGGTCATCGGCCTCGACGTACTCGGTGATCACGTCGCGCACCTCAGGGATCAGTGAACCGTCGTCGACGATGCAGAGCTGCCAGTTGGGATAGAGCTGTTGGCGTACGGACTCGATGGCTTCGCGGAGGTAGACGATGGGGGAGTTATAAGTCGGCATGACGATGGAGATGGTGGGTTGATAGCTAAGTTGCGCGGTATAGGAGCGGATGGCGTCCTCATCGACTGTCTCATCGAACTCACGAACCCAGCGCAGATAGGGCTCGATATCGAGCTCCTCATCTTCGTCCTCGTCCTCATCTCCTTCGATATTCAGAGCATGATCGGTCGGGGCTGCTGGTTGGTTTCTGTTGGAGAGGTTCAGCCTTGCGCCGACCGAGGGTACGTACTTTTCGGTGAGCGCTACAAGACGTTCGGATCGTCCAAGCTCTTCGGAGAGGCGTGGAATGACCTCGCTGCGAAGCCCGGTTGAAAGCTGTCGTAGGCCTTTGGTCAACCGCCAACTCGTCGAACCCAGCATCTCGGCGAGTTGTGCGTTGCGCTCGTCGATTTGACGAGCGAGATCATCACGCTCGATGGAGCGATTATCGAGCACGAGATGGAGATAGTCGACCTCGCTGATCGGCTGGGCATCGACGGTATCGGTGACCATCGCTGAGGTGGTTGCCCGGTTCTTCCGTTTGGCCGGTGTCATAGCACTCCAATCTTGGTTGGCTGACCGATGGGGATTCGTAGCCAATCCTCGCAGGTGATCGTATCACCACTAAGCTCGCCGATGACGACGGCTTCGAGACCCTCCTGGTCGAGACGATCCAGCAGCGCAGCTGGGTCCGTGGTGGAAAGGAGGAAACGGCTGGGGTGCTCCCCGAGGAGCGCCTCTGGGGTGTTCGCTGGTGGGTGTATTGTTAGTCCCTTTCCGGCGAGACGCGCGAGTCGAACTGCTCCAGCCAGGAGGCCGCCAGCACCGAGGTTGTGGGCGGCGTTGACGAGCCCCTCATCGACGACCAGCTCGGCTACCACGTTGAGCAGATGGTTGAACCGGGGGAGGTCGATCGCGGGGAAGGCTCCCCGGCGGTCATCGAGGACGGAGGCAAACACCGATCCGGTGAGGGTTGGCACCTCGCCAGTGGTGACCAAGACGATGGTTCCATAGGCCCGTCGAGGATCTGGAATTGGATGGGTGGGAAGCGGCCGGAAACCGATCGTTGAGACGACAGGGGTCGGATCGATATCGTGGCCGTGGGCCTCATTATAGAGACTGACGTTCCCGCCGATCACCGGAACCCCCAAGAGACGTCCGATCTCGGCGATCCCATCGATGGCCTGTGATAGTTGCCACATCACCTCAGGGTGTTCGGGATTGCCAAAGTTGAGACAGTCGACGAGGGCAACTGGGGTGGCACCGACACAGGCGAGGTTGGCAAGCGAGGCAGCCACGACCGCCAACGTACCCCATTTGGGGTCGGCACGCGACCAGAGTTGGTTGCCATCAACTGAGAGGGCCATGGCGAGGTCGGTATTGCCGATGCCTGGGGCGCGAATCGCCAAGAGGGTTGCATCCGCTCCCGGAGTGACCAATGTGTTGCGAAAGAGCATATGGTCATAGCGGCGATAGATAGAGCTCGGATCGAAGTCAAGTGCCGCTAGGACTGCGAGTGCGACGGTGTGCCATTCGGCAGGTACAACCACGCTCTGGCTCGTCCGAGTATGTAGGTCAGCTGGCTCCTGCTGTGGCCGATCATAGAGCGGTGCCTCGTCAGCGAGGGCGGCGGCTGGAATCTCGGCAACGAGTTCGCCGTCAAAGTAGGCTCGTAGCACACCACGGCCCGCGTAGCCGCCCTCTTCGTCGGGAGCGGTCACCTCGCCGATGACGGTCGCCAACACCTCCTCATCCTCACAGATGGCGAGAACGGCTGGTAGGTTCTCCGGTGTGACGATGGCGAGCATACGCTCTTGGGACTCCGAGCAGAGGATCTCCATGGGTGTCATCCCGGGCTCCCGGACGGGCACCCTGTCAACCCAGACCTCCATGCCGTTGCCAGCATTGGCGGCGGTCTCTGAGGTGGCGCAGGTGAGCCCGGCTCCACCGAGGTCTTGAATGCCCTCCACGAGCTTGGCGTCGAGAAGGCGTAGACACGCCTCGATCAGCTTCTTCTCCTCGAATGGATCACCCACCTGCACCGAGGGGCGCTTATCGGCTGACGTCTCGTCAAAGCCGCTCGATGCGAGCACCGAGACGCCTCCGATACCATCTCGACCAGTCGCTGCACCGAGCAGGACGACTTGGTTCCCAACACCGGTGGCGAGTGCTCGCACCAGTTGGCTGGTCTCGGCGATGCCGACCGCGACCACATTCACCAGTGGGTTCTCCCCGTAGGGTGCTGCGAAGTGGATCTCCCCACCAACCGTCGGCACGCCCACCGCATTGCCGTAGGAGGAGATCCCACCGACGACACCGTCGAAGATCCAGCGCGACCTAGGGTTGTCCTGATTGCCCATCCAGAGCGAGTCGAGCAAGGCGGTTGGTCGGGCCCCAACGGTGAAGATGTCGCGGAGAATACCCCCCACTCCGGTAGCCGCTCCCTGGGTCGGTTCGATCGCGCTTGGATGGTTGTGACTCTCCATGCGGAGGGCCACGGAGATCGTGTCGGTCGCTGCGACGACACCTGCATTCTCTCCTGGCCCCATGATCACCCTGGGGCCCTCGGAGGGGAGGCGGCGAAGGTGGATGCGTGAGGACTTATAAGAACAGTGCTCTGACCACATGATGGAGAACATCGCGAGCTCGACGAGGTTCGGTTCTCTACCGAGCTGGTGAACTATCAAACTGAATTCGTCGTCGGTGAGGCCAAGGGGCCGATAGATATCGCTCTCCACGTTTTAGGAGCCTACCCTGGCAGCGCTCTCAAGCCTTAGCCTCCGATACCTTAGCCTCCGATACCATAGCCTCCGATACCATCTCCACTGGGCTGATATCGTCAGAAGTAATGACGCGAGCCCCATCGAGCCCCATCGAGCCGTCATCGCCAGCCCAGTCACGGCCGAGGTGAGACAATCGCAAAGGATTCCGGTCTGTTCGATGACCCATGTCCGCAAACAGCATTCTCACGCGATCACTCATCTGCGATGGGTCGAGCCATGCGATCAGGCTATCGTAGGTTCTAGCCGTCAGCCCCGCCGAGCGTGGATGGCAAAAAAGAGAGAAGGTCGAGGGTACGCCTCAGAGCAGCAACGCAGAGGTGACCTTGCTGGAGTGAAACGATGTATCGCTAGGCGATTATCCCTGGACAAATGATCCCTGAGCAAAGTATCTCCGAGCAAATTATTTCGAGCAAATGCTGGTTGCATGAACTGTCGTCGAACAAACAAAAATAACGACAGCTCCCCCATCACTCGTGAGCTGGCGCTCAGGAGAACGGGGAGCTGTCGTTATTCGATCAGCGATGCTAACGATCAGGCGTGTGGTCGAATACCGGCCTTTGCGAGCACAGTTGCCGGAACGCCAGCCTCTACCCAGGTTTCGTAGCGGATCCCTTTCCTCGCAGAGTAGGAGGAGGCATACTCAACAAACAACTTTTCGAGTTGGGTTCCGTCGTTAGCAGAGCCAAGCCGCTCCAGCTCTTGGTTGAGATCGGCTCGTTTTTGAAGAAGATCAACCCGGCGTATTCCGCTGACTTCGCTGAGGCGCTTCTCAATCTCTTCCAGCTGCATGCGTACTTTGCCCACGTCGCGCTTGCGCCCTCTGCGTGGCTTTGAGGTCTCAAGGTGCGCAAGGTAATCATTGATCGCCTTGTTCTCCATCCGCAATGAACTCGTAGCTCCCTTATCCGCCATTTTCTGTGCTCCTTAGCTTTTCCATCGTTGTCATGCTGGTCCATCCGTACCCGTACGCCGATGACTGGTCCTGTTAGATAGTGAAGAGGCAACACCTGCCAATTCAAGTTCTCGACATCTATTTTTCCTGTATATTAATGGTCTAGCTGAGCCATCGGGAGGTTGTTCCTTGCTTGTTACAACCAACAAGGCAACAGAAGTGTTCCACTGAACCCTGGTTACCGAACCACCATTCTTCGTGGCAGCTCGACGCTTTGGGTTGGTCGTGGGAACCTTTGTTAGCAATGAACAGCTCCTTCAAGTTCCTTCCCAGCCGATCGCTCCGTTTTGACTATCACATCTTCTGAGTATACCGTATCACCTTATGTTGTATTGCACCATCGCTTCCATTAATAGCGTCTACTCCTTGGCTGAATTGTTGTCGTGAGTTTGCTGAGTTTTTGTTGAATGGCAACCGCTGGGGCTGTGCACGCATTGACGTTACGGTGCTGTTGATTGCGGACGCACGACCCGGACGATACCCTCATGCAATAACGAAGTCGAAGCCGGCCCCGGCTGGGGTTTAGGAGGCTGATTCACTTTCATGGACGGCATCGGCTCCCTCTGTTCGTAAGGCCAGTGCAGTGCTGAGCGAATGAATAGGGTCAAGATGGTCAATACGATGATGGCCACTCTATAGTACAGCAAGGGTCCCAGTAGCTTCAGCTAGCGATCTCCAGGAAAGCGCACGGCGGTAGATAAAGCACTGCAAGCCGAGACGCAGCGAGCACGATGAGTTGCTTGTCAGGGAGAATCACGGAGACTTGGACAGTGAGCATAGGCTAGCCAACTGGTCTCGGGTTGGATTAGATCTATGTAACCCTCGAGCTGTCTATCGCCGATGGATTGGTATCGCCCGAATGCCTTGCGTCAACAGACATTGCGTCAACAGACATTACAACAGCCGATTTTGCACTATGAGACATTGAACCTTCGGCACTAAAGAATCGGACATGGTTTCCTCCCATCGGGGCGGGGCACCAGGGGGGTCGAATCGAAGGAGTGGGCTTTGGCTCCTCATCAAGGATAGGTGTCGTTGGCCGGTGAGCCGAGATTCTTTACGTCGGTAGCTCCCCTCTGGTCGATCGCCACAGCAGGAGATGATTGGGGAATCAGGCAACGGCCAGGCAGTCCTGGAATTGGCGAGTAAGCTGTTGGGCGGCCATGGCCGTCGTCGTGGGGATGACACCAGCGACGATCACACAAGGGAGCACGTATCGATGAGTACCACCGTTGTTTTAGGAACCCAATGGGGCGACGAGGGTAAAGGTAAATTTACCGATCTCTTTGCCGCCGAGATGGCGGCAGTTGTTCGTTATCAGGGTGGACACAATGCCGGTCACACCATCGTGGTTGGGGATGAGACCTTCGCGCTCCAGCTTGTGCCAAGCGGCATTCTCTATCCTCATGTGATGGCGGTGATTGGAAATGGTTTAGTAGTCGATCCAAAGGTCCTCTTCGAGGAGCTCGATCTCCTCGAGAGCCGAGGGATTGACACCTCAAGGCTTGTCGTCTCTGGTAGTGCGCATCTCGTCATGCCCTATCACCATGAGATCGATCGACTCACCGAGCGCTTCCTCGGCAAGAATCAATTAGGCACTACACGCCGCGGAATCGGCCCAGCCTATGCAGATAAATCAACCCGTATCGGTCTGAGGGTCCAGGACCTCCTCGATGAGAAGATCTTTGCGGAGAAGCTAGACGTTGTCCTCAAAGAGAAGAACCAGATCCTCGCAAAGATCTATAATCGTCTACCGGTAGATGCTGACCAAATTCTGGCTGACTATCTCGGGGAGTATGCCCCTCGCATGGCGCCACGTATCGCCGATACCGTCAAGTTACTTCACGATCTTTACGACCAGGGACAGGGGATTTTGCTCGAAGGGGCACAGGCGACCTTCCTCGATCTCGATCACGGCACCTATCCCTATGTGACCTCATCGAATCCGACGGCCGGCGGAGCCTGCACGGGAACCGGACTTGGACCCCGCCAGATTGACCGAGTCATGGGCGTAGCGAAGGCCTATATCACCCGAGTTGGAGCCGGTCCTTTCCCCTCGGAGCTCACCGATGAGATCGGCGATCTGTTAGTCGATCGTGGTCACGAGTATGGTACTAACACCAAGCGACGTCGTCGCGTGGGTTGGTTCGACCTACCGATGCTGCGCCATGCCTCAGCTCTTAATTCGCTTTCCGACCTTGCGATCACCAAGGCCGACGTACTCGATACCCTCGAGACGGTGAAGGTCTGTGTCGGCTACACGGTTGGCGGCGACTTCACCGAGGATTGGCCGTACCATCAGTCGGACCTTCACAAGGCACAGGCGGTCTATCAGGAGTTTCCGGGTTGGCGGCGTGATATCGGAGCCTGTCGCGTGCGAGGTGACGTACCCAAGGAACTCATGAGCTACTTGAGTTTCCTGGAGGAGCGTGGCGGAGTGCCGATCTCATGGCTGGGGGTTGGCCCCGGGCGCGACCAGGTGGTGGACCTGCGAAAATGAGGATCGTCGTCGTTGGGCAGGGTGCGCGAGAGCACGCCTTTGCCCGAAACCTCTCTGAACGCCACGAGGTCATCGTGACCCCGGGTAATGCTGGGATGAGAGCAGACGTCGAGGTCAGCAGCCTCGAGGCTGGGAGACTCGATCCAGATCTCGTGGTGATCGGGCCGGAGGCTCCGCTGGTGGATGGCCTCGCTGATCGCCTAGCGGCGAGCGGTATCAACGTCCTTGGTCCCAGTGCCGCAGGGGCACAGCTTGAGGGGTCAAAGGCCTTCTTGAAACAACTCTGTGCCGAGGCCAAGGTGCCAACCGCCGCTTTTGGTGTCGCGACATCGTTACAGGAGGGTCTCGAACTCTTCGATCGGTTCGGGCCGCCCTACGTGATCAAAACCGATGGGCTCGCCGCTGGCAAGGGTGTCTTGGTCACAAGCGACCGCGCCGAGGCAGAGGAGGATCTGGCCGCCAAACTGGCCGGGATCTCCTTTGGTGCTGCAGGCACCAGGGTCGTGATCGAGGAGGGGATGCAGGGGCGAGAGCTCTCGGTCTTTGCCCTCTGCAATGGGCGTGATTTTGTGCTGTTGCCCGCCGCCCGTGACTACAAGCGGCTGGGCGACGGTGACCAGGGACCCAACACCGGCGGCATGGGCTCGATCTCCCCCGTGGGGGATGTGAACGCCACCGTACTCGAGGAGGTTGGCTCCTCGATGATCGGACCGACACTCGATCGCTTAACCGCACTCGGTATCGAGTACCGTGGCATTCTCTACGCCGGCGTCATGCTGACCGCCTCTGGCCCCAAACTCGTCGAATACAACGTGCGTTTTGGCGACCCCGAAGCAGAGGTCGTTCTTCCTCGTATCACCGGCGGTCTCGCCGAGGCGTTGTTGGCCGCGGCACGCGGGGAGCACATCCCGAGCCTGCGTGTGTCGGATCAGAGTGCGATCACCGTGGTCTTGGCTGCCGCTGGTTACCCGGAGGATCCCAAACGGGGTGCGCCCATCTCTGGCATTGAGGCAGCTCGATCCCTTGAGGGGGTCTTGGTCTTTGGGGCTGGTGTGGCGGGTCGAGGCGGTCAGAGTCAAGACGGCGAGGCTCCCGACGGACAGACTTCCAACCGACAGGGTTCCGTTCGTGACGGGGAACTCGTCACCGCGGGTGGACGTGTACTCGCGGTCACCGGATTGGGTGACACCCTTGCCCAAGCGCGGAGTCGGGCCTATCGGGGCGTGGAACTGATCGACTTTGATGGTCTCCAGTACCGTCGGGATATAGGGTCATAAGGTGTTATAGGAGAGTGCCACAAGAGAGTGTCATCACAGAGTCCGGCACGATTCGGTGGCTCGCTCACAACGAAGGAGAATGTCGTGATTCCTCGGTATGAATCAGCGGAGTTGACCGCCATCTTCTCCGATCGAAATCGTATGGAGCTTTGGCGTGATGTCGAGCTCGCAGTGGTACGAGCGATGGCCGACACCGGTGAACTAGAGCCCAGTCATGTCGCTCCTCTCTTCACCCGAGAGGTGATAATCGACGATGAGTTCGTCGAGCTGGTGCTCGCTCGGGAGGCGGTGACCAACCATGACCTCGCCGCGTTTGTCGATGTCTTGCAGGAGACCTACGATACCCCTGCTGCCCGTTTCCTCCATTTTGGTCTTACCTCCTCCGATATCGTCGACACCGCTCTCTCGCTGCAGATCGTCGGCGCTATGGAGTTGCTGCTCGATGCCGTTGATCACCTGCTCGCTACGTTACGCGCCCAAGCGTTGGCCTACCGCGCGACACCGATGTTGGGGCGAACCCACGGCATGGCGGCCGAGCCGACCACCTTTGGAGCCAAGCTCGCGCTCTGGGCGTTGGCACTCGATCGAGAGCGGACCCGACTCGTTCGGGCGAGAGCCCAGATGGCAGTGGGCAAGCTCTCAGGAGCGGTCGGGACCTACTCAAACATCTCACCTGCCCTCGAGGCGAGTGCCCTGTCTTCCCTTGGACTTGACCCGGCACCCGCTACCCAGGTGATCGGGCGGGACCGACATGCGGAGGTGATCACCGCCCTGGCCTCGACCGCGGCGATGATCGAAGGGGGAGCACTGGAGATCCGCCATCTCGCACGCAGCGAGGTGATGGAGGTCCAGGAACCATTCGCGCCTGGCCAGAAGGGCTCATCGGCGATGCCGCACAAGCGCAACCCGATTCTCTCTGAACGCCTCTGTGGCATGGCGCGGCTCGCGAGGAGTTTCGTGATTCCCGCATTGGAAGATGTCGCCCTCTGGCACGAGCGCGACATCTCGCACTCCTCGGTTGAGCGGATGATGTTCCCCGACGCCTTCCAGCTCGTCTACTACATGGTCACCCGCTTTGATCGGCTGATCACCGATCTAGTTGTGCACGAGGATTCGATGGAGCGCAATTTGGCCAACACCCATGGCCTGATCTACTCCCAGAGCCTGCTGCTCGCGATGGTGCGCACTGGTCTTGATCGGGATGCGGCGTACCGGATCGTGCAAGAGGCCACCACCCGGGTACTTGCCGGTGATGGTGAGCTCGGTGCTATTCTTGCCAAGGACGCACGATGCCCGCTGCCCGCGGCCAAGATCGAGGAGCTGACCTCACTGGATCGCCTGTTGGTCAACCTCGATTCACTCTTTGGTCGTCTCGAAGCCCTCAAGGGGAGCACATGGACCTCGATCTGATCGCCTCGGGCAAAGTTCGCGAGGTCTACTCCATCCGCGATGATCCGACGAAGCTGTTGATGGTGGCGACGGACCGTATCAGCGCCTACGATCGGGTCTTCGCTGAACCCATTCTCGATAAGGGGCGTCTCTTGAGTGCGATCAGCGCCACCGCTTTTGGTGCAATTGGGGACCGCTTTGTGACCCACTTTGTGCGTGTCCCAACAGAGGTCCCGGCTGAGTTTTTAGGTCGAGCGACCCTCGTTCGGCGGGCCGAGATGCTCCCCGTCGAGTGCGTGGCACGGGGCTATCTTGTCGGCAGCGCCTGGGAGGCTTACCGGTCGACGGGAGCGGTTCAAGGGGTGTCCTTGCCAAAGGGTCTCTCGTTTGGTGACCCGCTCTCACAGCCGATCTTCACGCCGACGACGAAGGAGGAGACTGGGCATGATCGACCACTCACGCCTGAGGAGTTGCGCAATCTCCATGGAGCGGCGTTGGCCAGTGAACTCGAGGAACTGACAACGAGCATCTATTCGGCGTTGGCCTCGTGGTTCGGCGAGCATGGATTGACCCTGATCGACTCCAAGTTTGAGTTTGGTTACATCGATGGAGAGCTCGTCCTCGCTGATGAGATCGCCACCCCCGACTCTTCGCGGATCGTCAGAGGCGAACCGGGCGCGAACCCGGAGTGGCTCGACAAGCAGCTGCTGCGTGATTGGCTCACGAAACAGGGTTTTCGGGGTGACGGTCTGGCCCCAAAGCTCGATGAGGAGCTGATCGAGAGGGTGCGTGGCGCCTATCGGGAGGTCTTTGAGACCCTCGCTGGCAGCTCCTTCGATGCGTGGCCAGGCCAGAGTCGTGCCTATCGTGGAGTGGAGCGTTGATCCATGGTGCAGAGAGCGCGTGTGTCGAGAGAGAGGGAGAGATCATGAGATATCGCATCAACGTGCGGGTGATGCCCAAGAGTGGGATCAGCGACCCCGAGGGCAAGGCGATCTACGATGCTGCCCTTCAACTCGGCTACGGCGAGGTCAGTAGCGTTCACGCGGGGAGATCCTTCGCAGTAGAGGGTGAGTACGCCTCACTCGATGAGGCTCGCAAAAGTGCTGAGGAGCTAGCTGAGCGGCTGCTTGCGAACCCGGTGATTCAGAGCTATGAGGTCGAGAGCGTGGAGGAGCTGGGATGATTGGGATCGTCGTCTTCCCTGGCTCCAACTGTGAGTTCGATGTCATGAGTGCCTACGCTGAACTTGGATGTGAGAGCCAGTTGGTGAGTCATCGTGAACACAGCCTCGATGATTACGAGGCGGTGATCATCCCCGGGGGTTTCTCCTATGGGGATTATTTACGCACCGGCGCGATCGCACGTTTCTCCCCGATCATGGAGGCGGTGACGCGTTTTGCGAACGATGGTGGCCGAGTCTTGGGCATCTGTAACGGTTTCCAGGTGCTTACCGAGGCAGGGCTGCTGCCAGGGGCGCTGCAGCGCAACGCTGGGCTGCAATTCGTCTGCGGTGAGGTCCTCGTCAGGGTAGAACAGACCACCTCTGTGCTGACATCGGGTATGGTCCGTGGTGAGGAGTTCTCCCTGCCGATCAACCACTTTGAGGGCAACTATACCGCCGATGCGGCGACGCTTGAGCGTCTTGAAGCAGGCGACCAGGTTGTGCTGAGATACCTTCAGAATCCGAATGGGTCGGCCAACGATATTGCCGGTGTTGCGAACCCGGAAGGCAATGTGGTTGGCCTCATGCCGCACCCCGAGCGTGCTGGCCTGGGATTCGGTTTGACCGCTCCCGCAAGAAAGATGTTGGCCTCGGTACTACAGCCGCAGTTTGCCTGATTTCCCAGACGCCGTGCACGGCAACCTACGTGGCAAGGAGATTCGACAGGTGACTGGACCTACTGCGGTCACTGTTCAGCGTCCCTGCTTTACTGGTGATCGACGCCGTAGTGCCTCAAGGAGCCCGTACAACGCAAGACCAAGAAGGCCAGCGAATGCGAACAGCTCCCCGACTCCCAGCAACGCTGGGCCATAGGTGATCTCGATGACGCGCGTGCCGGCGGGAACAGTGGCAGACATGAGATCACCCGTCGCGCGGTGGATGGTGATTGGGTGACCATTTGCCGTCGCGTGCCAACCTGGTACATCGGTGATCCGAATCATGAGTTTTTGCCTACGGGGTGCCCGGACATCGACGACGTATCGTGCATCGTTCGGATGACTCGTTGTGTTCACGATGTCGCTCCGTTGGTGGGCTCGTGATTGGGTCGTTACTGCTTGACCTTTGGTGGTAGCCGTTGGTTTGGCGAAGCTAAACCGTTGTGAGCCGAGAACTCGAACGACGTTGAGTGCCAAGCCACTCGCCGTAAACGTCCCGACCAGCCGAGTGCCCTTCGGAATCGGAAGTGGAGATTGGACGATGAGATAACCTATCCCATAGGCGCGAGCCAGGCTCGCCGAGTTGACGATAGGGCTGAACAGGTTAGCTCCTGTCTGGTAACTGTCGACGTGGGGTGCCGGGTAGGCATTCAAGAAAGCATGGGGTATCACGGGATCATACATGGCGAACTCAGCGATGCCGTAGGCAAGGTTCATCTCCGGGTACAGTCCGATACCGTCCCATTGGAAGAGGGTGCATGACGTCGCCGTTTCACCAGGGGCGCAGGGTTGTCTGACGCTGTCGAGACCCACGAGTGAGGTGCCGACGATGCGCTTGAGTGCCTTGACCGCTGGCGTAACCGGATAGGTCGATGGTTCATAGGAGTTGATTCCCACCCCAGCTACTACCAGAAAGCCAGCCTGCACCGCGACCAATGCGCCCATCGCCGAACGCACTCTACGGGAGTTCCGTGTTCCAGGGCGTTGATGGGTGTGTTGATGGAGTTGCAGTAGCAACGCCATCACGAGGAGCCCCAATACCTCTGCAGTCGGCCAGTAGAGGGAGCGCTGTCGTACTGCGGTCGCCTGGGAAGCGGTCAGATGGCCCCCAGGGAGGGCGACGGCACCGATCGATGACCTGTCCCATAGCACGGCCAGGACGACGACCATGATCCCGACTGAGACGGCAAAGGCGATCTTTGTTCTCGGTTCACACCAGTGCCGAAGGAGCACTTCGAGTCCAAGGCCAGCGAGTAGAGCGATCGCGAACCCGACCATGGAGAGGATGCGCTGAGGCGCAATGCTTCCAAGCCCGAGGTCGGTGATGAGGTGCTGGATAGGCGCGCCCGAGCCGATCTGATAGGTGACAAGCAACGCTCCGACTGCCGAGGCGGTGAGCCCGACGACGATGGGACGGCGCCACCAGACAATGATGGCCGTGCTGGCCAAGACGAGAGCGATGACTCCGACGTAGGCAGCCGTTTCGTAGTAGTTCGACGATCCAAAGAAGGTGCCATTGGGGAACGCTTTGGTGGCGAATGGCAAGCCGTCGTAGCCCTGTGCGACGAGCAGCGTGAGTGCATGGAACGATAGCCCGACACTTGCCCCTTCGCTGTTGCGCACCGAGCCCCGTAACGTCTGGATACCAGGTAGCCAGAGGGGCATGGCGAGTGCGAGTCCGATGCCTAAGCCAATCCCGAGCCGCCGAACCCCTGCCCAATCGATTCGGTTGCCACTCAGTCGTCGTGCAATGCCAGCCAAGCCAAAGAGCAGCCCGAAGGCCCCTGCCATGAGTACGTAAACCTCAGGGAAGCCGCCGTAGATAGAAAAGGCGACGGAGAGCGCAAGGAGCGCATACCATTTTGCTCGATCACCGGGCTCTGCCCGATAGAGGAGAATCCCAGCAGCGAGAAGCCACCCCGCCCAAGCGAGTGGACCACTGATGGCCCAACCGAGCCAGCCAGCAAAGGCACCTGATAGCATCGCGGTGGTGCCAGCGAAGGTCGCCGACAGTGGCCCAAGGCCTAACAACCGTGAGGCTAGGTAGGTGCCAGTGCCCGCGATCAGGAGCTTCATGGCAACCGTAGCCAGATAGGCGAATCGCAGTGGTACCAGATAACCGATCAGTGTCGGTAGGGCGAGCGGAGCTGATTCGAAATTCAAGAATTGCGGGAGCCCGGTACCTGACAGGTCGTTCCAGAGCGGAAACTGCCCGTGATGGACGAGTTCCCAATCTAACGTATTCCAGGCGGCGCCCTGGGTGACGATGTCGCCGTTGATGATACCACGTGGCGCTCTGGTGGCGTGGGCGAGCCGAGTCAGGAGAGAGATGTGTCGACCGAGATCCGCTGGACCAAAACCCACCCCATCCTTGATGGCTGGGGAGAGGTAGAGACAGATCACTACCACAAGGAAGACAACGCCCGCCAGATCACCGGCGTAGAGACTCCACAGCGTTCGAAGTCGTATCCGCATGCGCGGCAGATCCGAGATCGGGATCGCTGTCAATGCCAGCTCATGACTCTGCTTGGAGTCGTATGGGTGACCATCTGCAAAATGTCATTAATCACTACATCGCACGGAGAGAGGACGACGCAACACTCGTCGGTTCGAAACCCAGATCCGTCTAGCCCGGGGTCCTCCGAGTCGCCCTGTGATCTCGCGAGCATGATCACAGGCTAGGGTGCAGGTGGAGTATTACTGCCCAAGGCCAGATCCCTCCTTCCGTAGCGAGCCTGCGGTTCATCCGTGGATTGCCTGCGAGTATGCCGTTCTCGTTGGGGATGAAGCGCTTACTCCTAGCACTGCGTTCGCCAACGAGAGATCCCATGGATCATTGGCTGGCGACGCCTTCGCCAGCGTAAAGGAGGTGGTTGCCCCCTCCTCGAGGTTATCTGCGGCGCACAACCGTGGCAAACGTCTCCAGGCGGCTTGACAGATAGGATTGTACCGGAAGTTGTGCCTGTAGCTGGAGAACCACTCGTTCTCGGCTGATGTTAGTTAGGTGGTTGTGGCTCATACGCAGGAGAGATCGACTCGCCGGAGTGCGTGGTCTCGCCACCTCATCGCGCTGGCGTTCTTTGTGGTGCTTCTCGGTGTGATCTATGGGCCGGTCGTGTTCGGTCATGCATCGCTAAAAACGGACACCGATTGGCCGACTGGACCGTTGTTTGTGATTGACCCAAGTGCCGGTGGCTACATCAGCCTTCCCCTAGAGCGACTGGGAATCCAGGCATGGCTCCATCTACAACTGCCGTTCATCGACCCCTATCAGGCCTTTGGCATTCCACTGCTTGCGTCCCAGGGTGTGCCTGTCTTCTTGCCCGAACTCATCGTGCATCTCTTGTTGTCCTCGAACTACTCCATCTGGAATATTCTTCGACTGCTGGTGCTGGGCTTTGGCACCTATCTTCTCGCCACCTCTTTTGGTCAGTCGCTGATCGCGGGGATTGGGGCCGGTGTGGGGGTCAGTCTTGCTGGAGTCGTGCCTCCCAATATCAACTTGGAGATGCTCAATCCCTTGATGGTGCTGCCATGGGTACTTTTGAGCCTTCGTTACCTCCTGGATCCAGCGAAGCCGCGTAAGTATGTGTACGCCCTTGGTTTCGCGACGGGCGTCTTCTTCCTCGCCACCTCCGGTTTTCAGGAGGCCCTGCCGCTGCTAGCAGTCGTGATCCTCATCTTCGGTATAGCCATGATCATCCATTTTGGGACGCTCACCGACAGGCTGAGAGTTTGGCTAACCCTTGGAGCAGGGGTCTTCGGGGTGCTCATCGGAAGTATCGGCCTTCTCCCTACTCTGAGCGCGGTGAGTGCTGGGATGGGGGAGAATGGGCCGCTCAAGTATCTTGGGTCAGTCCCTCCCTTCTGGTTAGCCACTCTGAGCTTGCCTCATATCTCAGGACCAGGTCTGGTCGCACAGCCAACGGATTTGGGCCAAGCGGTGTGGGTGCTTGGTACTCCAGTACTTGGGCTGGTCATCGTCCTGGCAGTGTTTGGGGTTCTACGTCATCGCAGCGCGTCACTGTGGTACGTCGGACCAAGCCTGTTCCTCGTGGCGTTTGGCATCCTTGGTTATGCAAACCTTCTTGGCGTGCTCGATGTGTTCGGGTTCTTTCCCTTTGATTCGATCAACATGTTGCGCGTCTTGGGATTTGTCTGGTGGCTGCCGTGGTGTCTGTTGTTGGGATTTGTCATCTCGGTCGCAAAGTCCTTCAAGCTGTACGAGATTATCGTGTCTTTGTTGGTGGCTACCGCCTTTGACCTGGCTTTGTATGCTCATTTCGAGGCCGCCCTGCGTAACGCCCATCAGGCCGATGGTTTGGGGATCGCACGCCACGCCCTCTACTTGGCGAGCGCGGCACTCGTGGTGTTCGCGCTCGGGATTTGGAGTGCCAAAGCCATCGGTAGTGGTGCGTTGGCGGCACTGGTCTTTGTGGTGGTCACTGTCCTGTTGTTGCCGACGAACTTTTTTCCATCACAGGCAGGCATCTCGTTGAATCGTCTCCAGGGGAGTGCAATCCCACAGTCTGATACTCTCACTTTTGACCCTGGAGAGTGGCAGTTGCCAACCGATGTGAACTCCGTCCAGGTGTTTGGCCCGATCCTCCCTAGGCCCTATAGCAAAATTGTGGCGGCTCTCATTCCAGCGAGCCTCACGACCACGGGCTTGAACGGGGTGAACGTCGGGCAGCCAACGCTCTTTGGAGCCACGGTCACTGCACACCTGGTGACGATCCTCGGAACCCTTGGTGTGAACGAGATCGCAAGCACCCAGGCATTTGCTCCTGCTGGTTTGGGGCCGATACCGAGGTGTTCCACCGAATCACCGGCCGGGGTCGGTGATGACGGCTTGTGTTTCATGGGTCGTGGCAGTTTTGTTGGTGGTAGTCGATCTGATTCGAATTTTCTCTACAAACTCGTAGGCGTGGACCCAATCCTTGACCCTGAGGCACATGGTGGGAGTGTGCCAAATAATACGGTCGGTCTTGATCGTGTTCTTCAGGGGATTCACAATGACGGTGGAGTGCTCCCAAGCATGGTCTATCTCACGGGTACGCACGGAGTGCCTCGGCTCGCTCGTGGTGTCGTCGGTGTGAGTAGGGAGGCGACCACGGAGTCGGTCACGGTGCGGGCTCGGGCACGTACGGGTGGTTTGGTCGTCATGCGCGACACCTATCTAGCCGGTATGCACTGTCGCGTCAACGGGAGGTCCGAGCGATGCTATCCCGTCGACGGTGGACTATGGACCGCCGTTCACATTCCCGCAGGAACCTCCGTGACGACACTCGGCTACGTTGGCCTTGGCGTGAGGGTCGAGTTCGTGATCGGGGTGATCGGAATCATGGTGCTAGCGCTTGGGTGGTTGGGAGTGCTGTTCGTCTCGGGCCGTGACCGCTTTGGGAGCCACGCCGATTCGTTGGTTCCATGAATGACACATGAGCAAACATGCCAAGATGAGCGCAGGCTCCTAGAGTCCCCTGTGAGCAGTCTTGAAGGGGATCTCCCTATCGCATAGCCGGTAGCGTCTCCTTCGGTGGTAGATGCACGGAATCCGCATCCAAGTTTGGGTGCAACGATGGCGCTACGTTGGATTGAAACTTGTCAATGGAGCTTGGAGGAATACACCACGTTGCTTTCGCGCCAAGGCGACTTGGTGTTGTTGGGCCAACTCGATCAACTGCTGTTTGGGCTCCTCAACGCAGACAACGAGAGGCAGTACGCGTGAATTGGTCGCTTTAGCGAGAAGGAGGGCACGTGTATGCGCTCTCTGGATGTCGTGGTCGTCGCCAGTAACGGAGGCCTCGACGGCGACATAGACATGCTCCCCTTCGTGCGTAGTACCCTCCAGGATCACATCGAGGAGATTGAGTTCGCTCTCCTCGGCTTCTACAAGACGTGCCGAGAGTTCGTAGCGTTCATCGCTGGAGACGGCACGAACGCCAATCATGTCCTTGCGGCGGACGAAGGCCCGGGGCTGTGCCATGATCTCTCTTTCGAGATCTCGGTCCTCCATGTGATCGAGATAGTTCTCGATTTGATCAAGACTGTTCTCGATTCGGTCGAGACTGTTCTCTATCCGATCCATTGGATCAGTGAGGGCTGTGAACTGGACATCCGCTCCTCGCGTGCTGCGAGCAGTTCAAATACTCTTTCAGTCTTTTCGCCGATGGTGGCAATTTGACGGGAGTTCTCGCTGACTAGCTCCGGTAAGGTCTGGAGACGATCTCCCAGGAGTTCCGCTCGGACAGCTTCCTTCCACTCAGGATTCTCCCTGAGAGCTTTCAATAAGTCGCTAGTCGAGTTGATGACCGCCATACATGGTATTCTAGCTGGTATTTTGTGGGCTTACTAAGCAGTCTCTGTAACCTTTAGTCGTGAGGACCCTCTGGTGCTGTCTAGCAATGAATGCACCGTGTGGGGTTCTGGATGGGGGGCGAGAGGGGTGGCCAGCCGACCGCTCATCTCACTCAATCATCAGCTCAAGACGTCCAACCGTTACGCAGTGGCCCCCTAACGCTACACGATCATCCTTGACACTCATCGATACAAAACCCCCGCGCGGGGATGCCTGTTCACCGTAGAGTTGATCCTTGCCAAGTCGTTGACCCCAATAGGCAGCCAACGTACAGTGTGCGGATCCAGTCACCGAATCTTCGAGCACTCCGACGTTAGGCGCGAAGACTCGGCTGACGCAGTCGGTTGCCGGTCGGTCAGAGGGAGCAGTAATGATGACACAGCGGGTACCAGCACGACCGAGGATGGCGGGATCTGGAGTGTACGATCTGACGCTTTCGGGGTCATCGAGGACGATCAGGAGATCAGAGACACCTATGCCGCTCCAGACAGGGGAAAGATGCGCGTACTCATGGGGCAGCTCAATCGCCGTTGGCGGATCGAGTGGAAAATCCATAGTGATCTCGCCGTTATTCGCTCGAGAACAGGCGAGTGTCCCACTTGCGGTGTGAAAGACTGCCTCGCCACCGAGTGCGTGAGCTGAGGCCAGGGTGGCGTGCCCACAGAGTGCAACCTCGGTCGTTGGAGTAAACCACCGAAGGTCGTAACTGCCATCCGAGCGAGGGACGACGAAGGCGGTCTCGGACAAGTTCATCTCGGCGGCGATCGCTTGTAGATAGGAGTCCTCAGGGAAATGGTCACAGATGGCGACGGCGGCCGGGTTGCCAGTAAATGGCCGAGTTGCGAAGGCATCGATGAGCAGTAGTTCGGAGATGAGAGGCATGTTGGGAGTCTATCGCCCCTAAGAGCGTCGCCTCAGATGTCGCCGATTGGTGCCGTGCGTCTGATGAGACACCTTGTTGTGGTAATGGGTCCACAGAAGACCGAAGCTCTGGCAGTCTCATATCGGGTCTTGTGGCTGTTGGGTCTTCAATAAGGCGTGGGGGGCTCATCTGTCGTAGTCGACGATTTCGGCCGTTCGACGAACCCTCCGGTATGGACGACGAGATCTGCCGATGCTACCCATGCTCGGAGTTAACGGGACTGCTGACCAAATGTAGGGACCATCTGGGAGTTCCGTCGGGCGGATGACTCCCTACCTGGAGTGGCAATTCGCCGCATCGTCATCCCACCTGGAGAATCGTTTCCGGTCGTCTGGACGAGACGGCAGCCTCCCTTTGTTGGCTATCGGGTAGTAGTGTCAAAATACAGAGTCAGCATCTACGCCATCGAAGATCCTTATAGATTACGACAGGCGTCCGCGAAATGGAGAAAGTGCCCAGTTGCGAGCTTGTGAATCAGAGCTTTAAGGGTAAGAAGATACCAAGATTCGTCACGTCGCAGCCGTTTCGGTCGATGATGCTTCGGCGCGAACAAGCGAGCGCTCCGCAGGAACGAGGATCCTTGCTTCGTTTTCGCTGATGCAGAAAAGAGGCAAAGCCATAGGTACCGCGCCTATGGACCTCGCTGGTTATTGTCGTCGCACTGGCGTGCTGACGGTGATTCTCACTCCGACCTCAATTTTGCGGGCTGTAATGCTTCATGCGTCTTGGGGAAGTGGATCGTGTAATACCCGTTATCCTTCTTCAGGAGGACGATTGGATATCCCGAGATGTATTCCGAAAGAAAAGTTTTGTTTTCTCCGCACGCTCCTACCCCCTGTGCTATCATCTTCATGATTGAGAAAAAGGGGGGTCTATGCTGCGTAAGCTTGGACTCGTGTCATCGTCGGTCGCTCTTGCCTCTTTGGCTGCATTAGCTGTGCCAGGTGCAACGGCGGTCGCATCGTCGGCTCCTTCGGTGGTGCCCATGATCGAGGTGGGGCCGGTCATCAAGTCAGTCTCCGCATCACCGCCAACGGCGGCGTTTTGCGAGACCAATTATCAGATCGCCTGCTATGGTCCAGCCCAGATGGCGGCCGAATACGACTATGGTCCAGCCTTTAAGAATGGGGATAACGGTAAGGGTCAGACGATTGTGATCTTCGACTCCTATGGGAGTCCGACGATCCGAGCAGATCTTGCGCACTTCGATAAGGTCTATGGCCTCCCTGCCCCTGCGGCCTTCAATATCTATCACCCTGAAGGTAATGTCGTGCTCAACTACGATAACTTGCCATCACCTGCTAACTACCATTCGAAGCAACTTCAAACCGAGGTGAGCTGGGCCTACGAGACCACCTTGGATGTGGAGTATTCGCATGCGATGGCCCCAGGAGCCACTATTGACCTGGTAACCGTTCCAGTCAACGAGACCGAAGGGGTGCAGGGTCTCGAGAACCTCGAGAAGGCCCAAGCATGGGCGTTGGCCAATCTGCACGCCAATATTTGGTCGAATAGCTGGTCGACCACGGAACAGTCATTCCATAACTCAGCGGTTATTGAGCGATTGAATCAACTCTACGCGGAGGCTTCGGCCAAGGGGGTGTCGGTATTCTTCGCTGCGGGTGATAGTGGCGTTGCCAATACCAACAAGCAAGGAGCGACCTACCCTTACCCGACCGTCAATTTCCCAACGTCGAGTCCTAATGTAATAGCAGTAGGAGGAACTCAGATCGGTTCTGAGCCGACCTCTATCACTTCGCATGTCACGGAACAGGTCTGGAACGATGGTTATGGAGCTGGTGGGGGTGGCTACTCGTCCATCTTCCCTGAGCCAAGCGATCAGGTGGCTGCCAATATTCCGGACCCCACGGGGATGCGAGGCGTGCCAGATGTCTCCTACAACGCCGCGGTGATCTCGTCAGTGTTGATCTATGAGAGCTTTGATCCTATCAATGGTGCGGGTTGGGTGCCGATTGGTGGCACCAGCGCGGCGACTCCACAGTGGGCTGCGGTTGATGCTGATGTCCAGAGTGCGCTTGGAAGTCAGGGATTCATAGCACCGAAGCTCTATCAGATCTATCGGTCGCCGTCGCTCTATGCTGAGGCGTTCTACAACGTTACCTCTGGGAATAACTCCTTCGGTGGAATTACTGGATACTCCGCCACGACAGGATGGAGCCCTGCGGCTGGGCTCGGAACTCCGAACGTGTATGGTCTCATCACGGCCCTTGGAAGTCTCTCTTCATAGCCAGACTTCTCGGCTGATCAAGCGGATTCGCGGCGAGTTCATCGTGAACTCGCCGCGATCTTTTTTTCCTGAACGGGGATCGACACGAGCCGGGAGGACAAATTCGGGTGAATCTCCGCGGAGATTCACCGTGGCGAGAGTCGTTACATGAGAACGTGCTCTAGGGTGACTGTCCATGGCCTTTCGATCTCGTCCACAGACACGTTTCCAGGTTGAGCTTGCCGCTCCAGAGCTTGAGGAGCTTGCTAGGCGATACTGCTGGCTCAGATATCTCCAGACCCTTGGGGTCTACCGACGATCTCCGCTTGCACTGCTTGGCCTCGCCCAGGGTTTGCGAGGACCTTTGGGTCTTGGTGTTGCCTCAGATCTCGATGCACTCATCGTGGGTGGAACATCGCCGCTCGAACATCTCTACCATCCGCAATCTGCGTCGCTGGTCGATGCTGTCGCGATGGGTCTGCTTGCCAATGGCCATGCAGATGCGATACTCGGGGAGCTTCGAAGCAACGGATCCCCCATGGCCCAAGTAGAGCTGCTCGGGGAGGCGGTACGGCTCGGTCTGCGTTTGGTGCTGATCGCAGAAGAGGGTGAGGACCGAGCGATCGATGCAGCGAGTTCACTTGGGTGGCGCATCGAACACCTCAACGGTGGTGATCTGCTCGAGGGCTGGAGTCTTGGCCGCGCTCTATGGCACGGCTTTCAAGATGTCAGTATCCCGGTGGTCGTTGTTGTCGATGGATATGCTGACACCTTCGAGATCGGAGAACTCGGCTACATCGCACCCCAGACACTCGACCGTTTTGAACGCGAGGCGATCGAGGCGGCGAGTCGATTGTCTGCTGATCCACGTCCCCAGTTGGCACGCAGTGCGGCTAAGCGGAGATTGGCTACGGCGATGACCGAGTCACAACCGGAGACGCTTGCGGTTTTGGCAACCCAACTTGCGACACGACTCGGTGCTGGCTCCCTGGTGCTATCGAAGGAGTCCGTTGGGCGTCTTGACGGAGAGCGGATCGACAGTTGTATCCGGCTCAGTGATCCGACGTTCTTGGCCGAGGCGCTGGTGCGCTGGGGAGGATTTCCCGTCGTTATTGGTCCCATGACACCAACCCGAAGTGCGGCCCCTGGTACCCTCATCTTAACAACGGATCGAGATCTTCGTCCTGGCAGTCCTGGCGTTCTTGTCGAGAGCCAGGAGGAGTTCCTCTACTTCGTCAATCGATTGTTGGGGGAGGAGGCGCCAACGACCAACGACTACCTTGTCGTCACCGACCGGTTCGAGAGAGATGGCTTTGGGCGCCTCGAGGAGCCGACGGGGCGCTGGTTGCGTCCGCCAAGTGACCTTGTGGTGATCACGTGGGGCAGGGGTGTCCAAGTGGCCCTTGAGGCCTGTGTCTTTCTTGGCGATGCTGCTCGCGATGTGGGTGTGCTCGAACTACACCAGCCGGGACTCGTTGATGAGAAGCTCATCGCGCGGGCCATGCGGGCACGGAGGGTCTGCATTCTCTACGATGTGACCCCTGACGTGGGTTACCAGCTGGTGACCTATATGCAGGAGTATTTCTTTGCGCAACTGAGTGCACCGGTACTGTTGCGATCAGCTCGGCCTGGGCCAGGGCCGATCGCAGTGGTACTGCGTGGGTTGCTTGCCTAGTCGCAGGCAGCGTCGAAACCCTGTACTTGGGTTGGCCGCAAGGCCCTATCTTGCATGAACCTGGGTTTCGCGTCGTAACTACCGATTGGTAGTGCCTCCTACCAGGTGCTTTGTCGGGGATTCGTGTATTCGTCTGTAGCACTTGTCTCCAGTGGTGACGGGAATCTGAAGATACTTGACCGGATTGGTCTATTGCCGATAACAAGGTGGTTGCGTCATCTACCTTGGGCTCGTGGAGCCATATACCAAAGTCGATGTACTTTCCTGACAGGTATTCATTGTCGAAACCAACTGAGTGAATATCAGCCAGGCGTCACGTGGCAGGATTTGTGGGTGGCGTTCAAACGTCAAGTCGCTGATGGATCCGGTACACCCCGCTGAACGCTTGCCTCTATTCCAGACACCTCTTTGGAGGTTGGCATTCTAGGAATGCCTCAGAGCTTGGGCTTGGCAGACTTTGTCGGATCTTGGAGTTGTGCAAAAATGCTTTCGAGCAATGGCCTTGCTCGAGCGGGCAAGGGATCCTCTGGATAGTAAGCCTTGAAGATGTCGATGGCTTGCCCAACTGATGACACGTGCAGTTTTCTGCTGAGGAACTCGATATCGGAAGCGTCCCTGCTCGGCCTGCTGGCTCTCATCTTCATGGCTAGAAGGACCTCGGGGGAGGCGATCGATCCAAACCGTGACCGTTCCAACGGTTAGGAACACTGTCGCGTGCTCGTCATCGACGACCGGTGAGATGAACATGGCTGCTCTGTCATTGAGCCAATCATCAGGCAAGCCATGTTGTTTGGCCACTTGAAGCGCTGCGTTATGAGCTGCATCCTGAGGATAATACTGAGCGTCGATATCCCGAGTGGCATCCCTGAATTGGTATTGCAGGGTTAGCGCCACCAACGATATATAGCTGGGCTTGGGTGCCTTCTGCGGCTAGCATCCGCGCGAAGTTAGCCAGGGCCTCTGTCAACTGAGCGTGTGTCAAGCGTATATCAGACATGAGTCAAGTCGGCCTGACATATGTAGATACCCCGATTGGAGAACGAGGCTGGGCTTTCATCGCGCTCCAGTTCACGAAGGGCTGCGATCCCAGAGACGTACCAATCAGTTGTCATCCTCCATGGATCAGTTACCCAACTGGGTGGCTCCACAGCCTTAAGTCCACAGACGTATTCGACTAGCGCGGCGATCAAGGCGTCGTAGCGAGAGTCTCCAGTAGGAACCGCAGGACTATGGACGAGTTCAGTGAGCCGAACTACGCTAACCGCCTCTAAGTCATCGAGAAGCACAAGCCAATTGCGATACACGCCGTCTTCATCAGATTGTGTCAGGCACTCTCGAATCGCTCGCGATGCCGTAATCGTATCCACCCTGTTGTCGACGTATCGCCCGGAGAGCTCCACGCCCGAACCACACACGTCCAAAAGTCTGCCAAGTGTGGGAATACTGGGCTGGACACGATGGGATTCAATGCGGGCTACTTCCACATTGCTAACCCCGGCGAGCGCAGCGAGTTGGCGCTGAGACAGGCCTGCTTGTGCCCTTGAGTGCTTGAGCAAATCCCCAGCGAAGCAGCTCCATTTGTCGGTCACCCCTGCGATGCTAGCAGATATGCCTACACTATTCGTTGCTTCCTTCTCCTACAAGGCTGGTCAAACAATCTCGTGGAACCCACGTTGTCTCTTACTGCTCAGTCCCGAATAATCGCTCGCGTATCACAATCGATACCAGCCTGTGCGCCTAGCGCAAGCGCCGGGTAACGTGTCGAGATCCTGCCTCTTCGCGGACGAACTCGTCAAACAGATCGAGGATGTGCTGTTGGCCTCGAATAATATCCTTCAGCTTCTACTACACCAGTTGACACACGAAGGTATTATTGAGGTATGGATGATCTGGGTACACGGATTCGGACGGCGCGGGTGGGAGCTGGTTTATCACAAGCGCAGCTTGCTCGTAGGGCCGGTACGTCCCAGCCAGCGGTCAATCGCTATGAGAAAGGTCGCACAGTTCCCTCCGAGGAGACTGCGGAGCGCCTGTTGATGGCTTGCCGTGCCGACATACGTCCGAGCGAACTCTTGGCGAACAACCGGGAACGCGTGCGATGTTTGGCGAGAGCGCATGGCGCTGAGCGTGTACTTGTCTTCGGGTCGGTCGCACGAGGTGAGGATAACGCGGATTCAGACCTCGATATACTTGTCGAGATCCCTACGGATAGCATTCGCCTGTTTGAGCTCTTCACTCTTGGGCACGAGATTAGCGAAATTCTTGGCATCAAGGTCGACATCGGTATACCTGAGATGTTGAGGCCAAGCATCCGAGAGCGAGTGTTGGCTGAAGCTCGACCACTGTGACACGGTCCAACCGCTGCGATGCTGAACGTGCTAACGATATCCTCGGTGCGATTGCAAAGATCGGGCGTTGGCGCTCCAAACATAACTCGAGTGACGACATGTTTCGCTCTGCAGTCATGCGTGAGCTCGGTGTCATCGGAGAGGTCGCCAATGCTCTGAGCGACGAGTTTAAGGAGCGGCGCCCAGAGATCCCTTGGCGAAATATTGTTGATCTGCGCAACGTCCTTGCCCGTCACTATTGGGATACTGCCTGGGCATTTATCGAACAGATACTCGATGACGAGCTCGAGCAGCTTCGTCGATCGGTTGATACTCCTCAGCGTCTGCGAAATTCTTCAGATACCCCAGAGCCAACCGAAGCCTCGGCGGTTCATCCTGAGGGACGGTGTCATCGGTGGATGCCGAGGGCACGCGCTGAGTGCGATTTGCCGTTGGGCCACGCTGGAGGATGTCGTAGGAAGGCTATCGGTCCGAAGAGATGAATCGGTTCGTAGTGGCCCGTCTCGGTTTTACGGGTACCTCTCACGCTGTCGAAGGAGATCTTTTCGTCATCAAGTGTGGCTGTTAGGGGATGCACAATCAAGGATGTTGATGAGTTGCAGGTGGCTGCGTCTCTCGAATCATATGAGGGTGTGTCGATCGGCGGATGCCAAAGAGGAGGTTACAGAGGTGGTTACGAATATGCAGACCTGTTTGCCTCACCTCACTAGTTGAATCTTTATGGTGCATTGCTGAGCCGTATCACTATAATCTGCTCGGGGGATTTAAGATGTGGATCGCAGTATGCCGTTGGTGAGCGAAGTAGGTGCATTGAATGCACAACCAAATCGGATTCTGGTAGCGGGGGTGTCTGGTTCAGGCAAGTCATCCTTGTGTCGTCAGCTCCATATCCAACTGGCCCTTCCCTATGTAGAACTTGACAGCCTCTTTCATGGACCCAACTGGAGCGTGCGGACGACCTTCGAAGCTGAGGTGGAGCAGTTCATCTCTCAAGACCGTTGGGTGCTCGAATGGCAGTACGATCGGGTTCGCCAGCGACTCCTCTCACGGGCCGAACTGTTGATCTGGCTCGATTACCCCCTCGTTGTGGTGATGAAGAGGGTGATCTGGCGTACTATCCGGCGAAATATGAGGCGCGAACCGCTCTGGAATGGCAATGTCGAGCCTCCACTGTGGACGATCTTGACCAACCCAGAACATATCATACGCTGGGCTTGGCGCACCCGGGCAAGCTATCCGGGACGGATCCGTCGAGCCCTTGCCGATTACCCAGCCCTTCCCATTCTCCGAATCACCGATCCGCGTGAAGCGCGAAGAGTGTTGGAGGCGCTTTGGTCGTCGTGAACAGCGAAGACCTTGCAGGAGATACGGTGGGTGAGATCGCACCAGCTACGGGTGCTCGAGCCCTCCCTCGTAGGGCAGACCGAGATCGGGGGCGGTGATGAGTGCCACAAAAGGAATGGGTGCAACGACCTGGGAAGCACTCCCGCCACGATCGACGATCGCAAGTGCCTGTACAACTTTCGCCCCGGTCGCCTCAACCGCCTCGATCGCGGCTTTCAGCGACGTTCCACGAGAGGGGGTGTCTTCCACCACGCAGACCCGGTCGTGCTCGGTGAGATTTCCGACGATGCGACCACCCTGTCCATACTCCTTGGGCTCCTTGCGGACAGAGAAGGCGCCCAGGTTTCGCCCGTTGGCTTGCGCGATCGCGGCAGTGGCGAAGGCGATCGGGTCTGCACCCATCGTCAGCCCACCGACGGTTGTCACGTCGTCAGCGAGAGCAGCCAGAGTGAGCTGTGCGGTACGAAAGAGGGTTGGAGGGCGACAGATCGCCCGCTTGGTGTCGATAAACCAGGTCGAGCGGGCGCCAGACTTTAGGGTGAAGTCACCATAGGTAATAGCGTACTCCTTGATGCTTGCGATCAACTCTGCTCGTGCTGCTGCAGCGTCTGCGGGGGTTAGCTCCATCGTGCGCGTTCGTTCCCTTCTTCGATTCGACCGATCTCGACTGAGCCGGGATAGGAGTCGAGAATGACCTTTGCCTTCTCGGGTGCGGTGACCAGCGCCATTCCGATGCCGAGGTTGAAGGTGCGTCGCATCTCGGCGAGCGGAACCGAGCCATCATGCATCAGTTGGGCAAAGATAGCTGGCCATTGCCACGCTGTTGCGTCAACGGTGGCACTCAATCCCTCGGGAATCACCCGGGCGAGGTTGTTCACCAGCCCGCCGCCGGTGGTGTGGCTGGCGGCATGGAGGAGCGAGTCATTGATGAAGTCGAGCATGGGTGGTGCATAGAGCACCGAGGGGGCGATGAGTTCCTCGTAAAGCGCCAGCTCGCTTTTGGCAGCCACCCCGTCGGCGACGTGGGTGAGTAGATCGGCGTAGATGGCACGCACCAATGAGAAACCGTTGGAACGAAGATTCGGCGAGGGGAGGCCGATGATCCGGTCACCCGGTCGCACGTGATCAGCACCGATCGCTGTCGCTGGGTCCATGAGACCTACCGCGAAGCCGGCAAGGTCGACCTGGTCGGGAGCCATCGAACCGGGGTGTTCGGCGATCTCACCGCCGATGAGCGCGGTCTGGGCTGACTTAAGCGCCGTTGCCATCGAGGCCACCAAGGTGGCGATCAACGTTGGCTCGTTCTTGCCGACGGCGAGATAGTCGAGAAAGAAGAGAGGGCGGGCTCCGGTACAGACGAGGTCGTCAAGACACATCGCCACGAGATCCTGGCCGATCCCCTCCCAACGGTTGCCAGCCCGAGCGACCTCGGTCTTGGTGCCTACTCCGTCGGTGGTGGCGACCAGCGTCGGGGTACCCTCACCGCCGAGACGATAGAGTCCGCCGAAGCCGCCGAGGTCGGAGAGGACATGCGAGTTATAGGTACTCCTGACCAGGGCTGTGATCGCCTTGACCGCCTCCTCGGCGTTGACTAAGTCCACGCCAGCTTGCTGGTAGTCCACGGATGTCCTTTCTAGAGCACCTGTTGACCGGCGAGATGGGTGCTGAGCTCGACAGGATAGCTACCCGTCAGACAGGCATCGCAGAAGCCCTCTGGAGTGCCAATCGCCTTGCGGAGATCGCCTAGTTGGAGATAGGCGAGACTGTCTGCACCGAGGATCTCGGTGATCTCCTCCACGCTGTGGTTCGCCGCGATCAGATCGGGTCGGTTTGGTGTATCAATCCCGTAGAAGCAGGGCCAGCGATACGGTGGCGAGGAGATGCGAAGATGCACCTCGGCCGCACCCGCTTGCTTTAAGAGACGGACGATCGACTTGGTCGTTGAACCCCGAACGATGGAGTCATCGACCACGACGACACGCTTGCCCCGTACGTTCTCTTCTAAGACGTTGAGCTTGCGGCGAATCGCGTCCTGGCGACTCTTGATACCTGGGTTGATAAAGGTCCGTCCTATGTAGCGGTTCTTCACCAGCCCTTGACCGTAGGGAATGCCAGAGGCGAGTGCGTAGCCCTCGGCGGCAGGCACTCCTGAGTCAGGGACACCCATCACCATGTCCGCGGCGACTGGAAGGGTGTGAGCGAGATACTCGCCCATCGCCCGTCGAGTGCCGTGCACCTCCTTGCCGAGGAGCTTGGTGTCGGGACGAGCAAAGTAGACGAACTCAAAGATGCAAAGGTGAGAGGGCGAAGCCTCTGGCGAGGGGAAACTGTGGGCGCCATCTGCGTCGATGATCACGACCTCGCCTGGCTCGATCTCACGAACGAACTCAGCGCCAATGACGTCAAGGGCCGGGGACTCCGAGGCGATGACCCATCCATTCGGTGCAATGGTGCCGAGGCAAAGGGGTCGAAAACCATCGGGGTCGCGTGCACCGATGATCCGATCGCCATCGAGCATGGCAAGGGAGTAGGCGCCACGCAGTTCGACGAGGGCTCCGCGTACCGCATCCGCATAGTCGTGGACCGAAGCCGGCCGTGATCGCGCAACGGAGACCGAGATGAGTTGTGCGATGATTTCGGTGTCGGAGGGTTGCCGAGCGATGGTGTCGAAGAGACGATCTGCGAGCTCATAGGAGTTCGTGAGGTTGCCGTTATGCGCAACAGCGACGCCATACTCACCGCTGGCACGGAAAATGGGTTGTGCGTTATGCCAGCTACGGTCCCCGGCGGTGGCATAACGGGTGTGTCCGATCGCCATGCCTCCCGGCAAGGAGGCGAGTGTCGAGTCATCAAAGACCGCACTGACGAGGCCGAGGTTCTTGACCACGGTGATCTCGCCGTTGTCAGCGACCGCCATGCCGGCGGACTCCTGACCACGGTGCTGGAGCGCGTAGATGCCGTCAAAGGTTAAGTAAGAGACGGCTTCACCTGGCAGTGAGATACCAAAGACCCCACAAGCCTCCTCCGGATGATCACGTTCAAGTTGATCGTGCTCCGAATTGTCGTTCTGGGGATCTTCGATCACGGTATGTTAAGCCTAGCATCTCTCGCCCACCCCGGGATGGGTTGCGCTGTTTTCTGTTACCTTTGTGAAGCGAAAATTCGCCCCGACACGATGGTCTCGCCCAGGTAGTCTTGGCCAGAGCCTCCGTGGTGTCGATGGAGAGCCCTTTGCGGCATCGCCTGTTCGCTGGTGACAGGCATACTGGCCCGTCTCGTTAGCCTGGATCTCCTTGGCTGCGCTAGCGCGTCACACCCTCGGTGTGCTTGGTGCCGACAACGGTCACGTGACTATTGTGGGACAAGTGGCGAGTTGGGGAAGAATGGGCCACGTCGCTCTTCAAGGATGTCCCAACGTTGCGTGGCTTGTTGGGACGAGGTTCCCCTGGCGTATCTTCTGATGCGCCTCAGGTGCACCGATCGGTTGTTGCGTGAGGCGATCCCTATCTCAGGCGATAATCTCAGGCGAATATTCCAGACGTTGTTGGCTCGCGTAGCGATACTGCACGGTTCATGGAGGACCATCAGTGTGCACAATGGCCGCTTGGTTCCGTGCGGCCACGAGGGCCGAGGCTAGACTCACCTCCATGGAAGCTCGCTGTGACCTTCATCTCCACTCGGATGCCTCGGACGGTTCGGTGCCTCCTGATCAGCTGGCGGCGAGCCTTGGACATGTTCATCTGGCGGTCCTGACCGATCACGATACCCTGGCGGGGAGTGCGGCCTTTGCCAAGGTGATCGATTCAGAGCTGGCACCCCCCGATGGCGTTGAGCTCTCGTTGCGATGGGACGGTGGTACCTTTCATCTTCTTGTCTACGGGCATTCACTCGCTCGCACCGAGCTCGCGGCGAGGATCGACGAACTTGCAGTAGCGCGGCGGAATCGTAATCTTGAGCTCCTAGATCAGGCGAATCAGCATGGGCTTGCGATCACCGAGGAGGAGGTGCTTACGGCGGCAGGAACCACGGACTTTGCAGCCAAGAGTGTGGGCCGGCCGCATTTTGCAAGGGTCCTTGTCGACCATGGTTACGCCGAGAGTATCCAGGACGCCTTCGACCGGTACTTGGCCAAGGGAAGGCCACTGTACCGCCCCAAGACCTTGTTTGGCTTCGATGAGATCGGACCACTCTGTGCGGACCTTGGGTTGGTGGCGGTCGTGGCACATCCTCTCAGCCTCGGTTTGCCCCTCTCTTCGCTGGCCAGAACCCTGGCTGGTTTCCGTCGGATAGGACTTGTCGGTCTCGAGTGTCTCTATGCGGCGTACACCCCGGAACAACGTAGAGAGCTGACACAGATCGCCCATGATCTCGATCTATTGGTCACCGGCGGCTCCGACTACCACGGTACCTTTAAGCCAGGACTCGAACCCCTGAAGGGCTTTGGGGACTTGGTCGTTCCAGCTGAGGTTGGCGACCGACTGCTAGCGTCAGTGAACCGTTCTTGAGTTTTCTCGCTTCTGCAGTGGGAGAGAGAGCGGGTCTTATATACTGATCTTCTTGCAAGCGATTGCGTAGGGACCCGTGGTGCAGCTCGGAGTGCACGCCGGCCTGTCAAGCCGGAGGTCGCGGGTTCAAATCCCGTCGGGTCCGCCACGATCGCTCGTTATGGTCGGATAGCTCAGCAGGTAGAGCGCACGCCTGAAAAGCGTGAGGTCACCGGATCGACGCCGGTTCCGACCACCAAAAAAATGTGCCCTGTGTTGGGGCACTGAGTGAACAGCGAGTTGATTCGCTGAGCAGTGCTCTCTCGTGCTGCGCCTATCTTGAGGGTGCCGAGTGACCTTGATCTCTGAGGGATTGAGGCGTTGGATCCAGCTGTTTTATCGTGAGACCTTCTAGGCTGAGGCGATGGAATCTAGTGACAAAGGTAACCCTCGGCGCGAGCAGTTGACAGAACAGGCGACCGAGTATCTGAAGGCTAACGGCCTTGCGTCATTGACGTATAGGAAGCTCGCTGATGAGCTCGGCGTGGCACCGAACACACTCGAACATCACTTTGGCACCAAGGACAAGCTACTCGAGCAGTTGCTTGCACGTTTCGCAGACGAACAACGCGGTGGGTTGCAAGCGACGTTGCGGGAAGAAGACGCCGGGCCCGAACTCGCATCGCGTTATGTGCGAGCTGCGATGGTGGACATCTCAAACCCTGACAATGAAGGCGCCACTCAGCTTTTCTTTGAGCTCGTCGGGGCGAGCATGCGAGAGCGCGACCTCTACGGCGAGTTTCTCTCTCACGCCATGAATGACTGGATCGACTTTATCTCAGTGTTTCTGGTTGAGCGCACTGGGGTCCCAGAGGATCGGGCTCGGGTCGTTGCTCATCTGATTTTGGCTACAGTCAGGGGAATTATATTGAGTCGCGCCATGGTGAAAGCCGAAGAGTACCCCCTGGTTGATGAGGCTGGGAGTCTATTGGGGCCGCTCATCGAGAGCTTGATCCGGGCTGAGGCTGGGACGCCCTGATCGGTGGTAGTCTCCTTTCCACCCGAATGGGGTCCATGTATTTCCTGAGCGCTCGCCCATCCCCTGCATTCTTGCATCGAGCGCAGTCACTCTCCATTCCGCACGGCTAAATCGGAGTGTCTGCGAGCTCAGATCTGCTGCACGCGTGCTAACAAGGTCCGCTACCCATATGCCCATGTCACTGACCGTTGCGTGGCTTGTGAGTTGAATGAATGCTGCATCTGGCCAGCTAAAGGTCTTGTTCCCGGTGCCTGCTGGCACTCAGCGTGGCAATAGTGCCATCGCTTTTCCTCGAACCATAACGGTTATGGGGAAGCCGATCGTGGACCCAAATGCTGCGATTTGGCTCCATGGCAACTTTGGCAAGTTTGTACTATTTGTACCAAATTGGAGTCCAACCACGGCAGAAAGCTACTGCTGGGTAATTTATCAATCGCTTTCTTTGTTACAGTTTTGTTGGCAGAAGTTGACAATTGTGTTACGGGCAGGTATCTTTAATGATAACCAAGTGGGGAACCGTACTTGATGTTGATCGCTCACTGGTGTTCGCGATATTCGCAATGAGGCGAATAAAACGGTTCTATTGATCATGGGGATGATTGCAAAGGATACAGAATCTAACGATTCAGGGCCTTTGTGGATAGCTGTAGGGGGAATAGTCAGTATGACGAAGAAGTTCAAGAAGTCACGCCAACGCGTCGTTGCAATCGCTGGTGTAGCCATGGCAGCAGCGCTGCTCGCCGCTTGCGGTTCGAGCAGCTCCAGTAGCTCGACAAGCTCATCGAGTTCGAAGAGCAAGTTCACTGGGACGGTCACCATTGGTGTCGATACCGCGACCAGTGGATTCTTTGGAGAGTCCGGTGTCGATGGTGATGATGGCATTACGATGGCGGTGAACGCGATCAATAAGAGCGGCGGTCTCCTCGGCAAGAAGGTGTTGGTCGATTTTCGTAACGATAACGCATCGGTACCAACGGCCATCTCAAATACCCAGAGCCTTATTCAGGATGACCATGTGTCCGCACTCTTTGGCGCGTCTACCAGTTCAACCGTCGGCGCCATGGAATCGTTGGCAACAAAATATCAATTACCATTGATGATCTGGAATGGTAACGATATCGCGACCGTGACCACCGATTATTCAAAGTATGCATTCCAATTGCAGCCGAATACCTACATGGAGCCGTTGGGTGCTGCGCAGTACTTATCGAAATTGCCCTACCGCCGGTACTACTTCATCACTCCTGATTATTCTTTTGGCCGTGACGACATTGATTCGTTCCAGGCCTCGATGAAGAGTCTTGGTATCAAGCTCGATAACCTTGGAACGAGTTATACCCAGATCGGTCAACCGAGCTTTACCTCCGCGATCTCCGCTGCGTTAGCCACACATCCGCAGATGATCTTCCTGGGGATCTTCGGTGGAGATGAGGTCACGTTCATCAAACAGGCGGAGAGCTACAATCTCTTCTCGAAGACAGCGGTGTTTGGCCCAACGGGTACCGATACGCTGCTGGCCTTGGGCAAGGCAACGCCGACGAAGAATCTTTACCTCAACGACCGAGCTCCGTTCTTCGCTATTAAGACGGCAGCGATGAAGACCTTTACCAATCAGTTTCATACCCTGTATGGCTCGTGGCCCTCAGAGTGGGGCGTGTTGGGGTACTCGGCGGTGCAGAGCTGGGCGCAGGGGGTAGAGAAGGCAAAGTCCTTTACCGGCAATGCGGTCTCGGCGGCGTTGAAAGGTGATACGGTCCATACCCTCAAAGGTAGCTTCCAGTTCCAGGCCTGTGATAACCAGGCGGTCGTACCGGATTACTTTGGGAAGGTGGCCAGTACCGTCTCGGCAAAGTACGGTTTCCCGTTGCTGACCGACCTGTTCGTGTCGAGCCCAACCAAGACCCTGATGTCCTGTTCAGAGGCGCTCAAGCTTCGAGGTTAACGGACTGGAAATCCCAGGTGGTGGAGCGCGCGGTTTAGCACGTTCCACCACCTGCGTGAACATGAAAGGGGACACGCTACTTGGGAAGTGTGTTGGTTACCATCTTGACCGGACTTGCTGAGGCTGGGACCCTGTTCCTCGTTGGTGCGGGACTGACGCTGATCTTTGGTTCGCTTCGTCTCATCAATGTTGCTCATGGCAGCTTCTACATGTATTCGGCGTTTGTCGTCTCTACCGTGGTCGGGGCGTCAAGCTCCGAGTTGCACTTTTGGGGTGCGTTGATTATCGCGCCCCTGGTGATTGCCGCGTTAGGTGTTCTCGTCGAGGTCACGGTCATGCGACGCCTTTATCGTCGTGAACATCTCTCGCAGATGCTGGCGACCTTTGGGTTGTTCTATGTCTTTGCAGACCTCGGTCTCCTGATCTGGGGATCTTCGGACCGTACCGTGTCGGCTGCACCGTCGGTTGCGGGCAGTCTCTCCGTCTTTGGGCAGTCGTTTCCGAAGTACTCGGTGGTCATTATCGTGGTCGCGCTCGCGGTGGGTTTTGTGATGTTTGCGCTGTTGCGCTTCACGACGCTCGGGTGGAAGATCCGAGCCGCTGTGGAGGACAACGAGTTGTTGGCCTCGACTGGGGTAAACGTCTCGCGGATCTACCTCTTTGTCTTCACCTTTGGAGCCCTTCTCGCCGGGATCGCTGGTGCAATCGCCGCTCCGCAGATCTCGATCTCGGCAGGCCTCGATCAGTCCATTCTCATCGACGCCTTCATTATTTCGGTCATCGGCGGCCTGGGTTCGATCTCGGGTGCTGCGGTGGCTGCTGTCTTGATCGGACTCGTGGACGCGTTTGGTGCCCGTTATCTGCCCTCCCTCGCTCCTATCAGCGTCTATGTCGTGATGATTGTGGTGCTGGTCGTGCGGCCGAGTGGCATCTTTGGCCGTGCCGGAACAGGAGACTAACACGATGGCGATTGTTCGATCACGCAAGCCAGCGGTTCCAGCAGGTGACCTTGCTGGACCGGTCAAGGCCGATCGGGGGCCCTTGGTCTGGGCCCTCATTGGGATTGGCCTGTTAATCATCGCTACCTTTGTGCTCAGCTCAGGGCAGATCTCGATCTTGGAGTCGGTGCTCATCATGGCGGTGTTTGCCGTGTCTACCAATATCGTCGTCGGCTACAGCGGGCTGGTGACCTTTGGGCAGTCTCTGTTCTATGGAGTCGGTGCCTATACCCTTGCTCTCGGCTGGTATCACTACAAGTTACCGTTCTGGATGCTCTTCATTCTTGCCCCCATTCTGGGGGCGATAGCGGCTGTTCCGGTTGGTCTCATTGCGCTGCGTACACGACGGTGGTTCTTCGCACTGGTGACCTTGGCCTTCACGCAGCTCGTGCACACCATCGTCGAACAGGCCTACAGCTATACCCAGGGAGCGACGGGGATCTTTGGGAATATGGTGCCACAGAATATCTCTGGGGTGACCTCTGGCTACCTCTTCATCGCGGTCATCGCGGTCATCGCGATAGCGATCATGTACTTCATCATGGTCTCTCCCTTTGGCGTGACGCTGAAGTCGATTCGCGAGAACCGGCGGAGAGCGGCTGCGGTGGGGGTCAATGTCTATAAGCACCAGCTGATCGGTTTTGTGATCTCTGGCGCTGGCGCGGGGATCGCTGGAGCACTGTTAGTCGTCCAAAACTCATCGGCATATCCACACCTGTTCAACTGGCTTGAGGCGGGCAACCCGCTGCTGGCAGCCTTAGTTGGAGGCATCGGGAGTTTTATGGGCCCGGTCATCGGGGCTGTCATCTTCGAGGTCGGCAAGCTTGAGATCAGCCAATATACCTCGCAGTGGGAGTTGGTGCTCGGAATCGTGCTCGTCGGTGTCGTCCTGCTTGCCCCAGACGGGCTCATTGGACTAGGGGGCCCGATCAAACGGTTCGTGTTGACCAGGCTTGGGCGCAGGGCTCCTGTCCACGAAGATGCCGAGGGGTTAGCTGCGCATGACGTCTTCGATGAGAAGATCTTCGATGACAACACCGTTGGTGACAGAGCCGTTGATGAGAAGGGGGGTGACTGAGATGGCGGAACCGATCCTTGCCGTGGAATCCCTCGTCAAAGAGTTTGACGGTTTTCGAGCGGTTGATGGCGTTTCGTTCGCAGTCATGCCTGGTGAGATCCGCGCTGTTATTGGGCCAAATGGGGCCGGGAAGTCGACGCTATTTTCCCTGATCATCGGTGAGTTGCGTCCAACATCGGGAAAAGTCACACTCGATGGACGTGACATCACGGGTCTGTCAACCCACAAGCTGATGATGCGTGGACTCGGTTGTGCCTTTCAAGCCACCAATGTCTTTTGGCGATTGAGCGTGCGTGAGTGCCTTGAGGTCGCGGTCACGTCGCGGCGGCGACACTCCGAGAAGCTCTTTGGCAAGTTTGCTCAAGACGTCGATGATGAAGTGGCCTCTCTCCTTGATCAGGTGGGACTGTCAGGGCTCGCGCAGGCAACCTCGCGTGATCTCTCCCATGGTGACCAGCGCGCCTTGGAGGTCGCCTTGGCGTTGGCAATGAAACCCAAGGTGTTGTTACTTGACGAGCCAACGGCAGGGATGTCTCCCTCGGAGACTTCGCGAGCGGTGAACTTGGTCAGAGAACTTGTGGAGACGAACGGGATTACGGTGCTCATTGTGGAACATGATGTCAGCGTTGTCTTCTCGCTCGCCGATGTCGTGACGGTCATGCACCAGGGCCAGACGATTGCCGAGGGGCCGCCGGATGAGATCCGCAAGAACCCAACCGTAGTTGAGGTGTATCTGGGTACATCTGAGTTTAGTAAGGGGCTTTCGTGATCTTAGAGCTGAACTCCATCAACACCTACTATGACCGCAGCCATGTCTTACAAGGTGTCTCCCTCTCGATCGAGGCGGGTGAAGTGGTCGGACTCTTAGGTCGTAATGGGGCAGGTAAGACGACGACACTTCGTAGTGTGACAGGTCTGACACCTCCTCGCTCGGGAACGGTGAGTTTTGAAGGCACCCAGATCCAGGGTAAGCCAGCGTATCGGATCGCGAGTATGGGGGTTGGACTGGTCCCGAGTGGGAGACGGGTCTTTGGAGATCTCACGGTCCGACAGAACTTGGTGTTGGCCGCTAAGGCCGCGCGCAAGAGCGAGACCGCATGGGATATCGACCGCGTCGTCGCAGCCTTTCCAAAGCTTGCAATGCTGATGGATCGTCGGGCTGGCGTGCTCTCGGGTGGCGAGGCGCAGATGGTGAAGTTGGGGAGGGCCCTGCTCGGCAACCCGAAGCTTCTACTCCTCGATGAGCCCTCTGAAGGCCTTGCCCCTACCATTGTGGAAGAGGTCGGGCGACAGCTTCATGAACTCAAGAACCTTGGCATGTCGATGCTGATCAGTGAACAGAATATGGGTTTTGCCCTCTCCATCATCGACCGAGGCTATGTCCTTGAGAAGGGGAGGATCCGTCTTGAGGCAACGGCCGTTGATCTCCGCTCCAGTGATGAGGCGCGTCATCTGCTTGGTGTCTAGCCGTTTGGCCACGATCGACGGGTGGTCATGGTGGGTCGTGAGGGACAGCGGGTAGGTGCGGCAGTTGCTCGTCAAGGTCGTGGCAGATCGAATCTGATTGCTCCACCAATGGTGTTATTCCGAGACGATGGACGTTCGCTTTGCAGTCGCGGTGATGAGAATGACCTGGGTGGTCAGCCGGTACTCACCGTCGCATTCGATGTGTTCGCGAATCCGTTCACCGAAGGCTGGCAAGAGGTCGTACCCGAGTTCATTGGTCGTGATCGCTGCCGTTGTCGAGGCGGCGTAATTGGCGAGCGCTGCTGGCTCCGTTAGGATGATGGAGCTGCTCAAAAGGTGATAATCGACGTCTACAAAATGCTGCTGGACGTCTGCCAACAGGCGATCAGTTGGCAGCTCAAGGTTCATCAGTGACAGATCCGAATTGGCCGTGTCAAGCCCGTAGTTGTCGAGGAGCTCGTCCCAGAGCAGCCGTGCTTCGATGAGGTGCGATTCGGTATTCGAGGTGACGATTAGTCGTCCATCTGCGTTGAGAACTCGTGCAAACTCTTCGATGGCGCGTTGGGGGTGGCGAAGATGGTAGAGCATATGGGCGGCGAGCACTCGGTCAACGGAGCCAGTTGCGACGGGTAGCGCCTCTGCATCGGACTGAGCTCTGGCCCAGACACCCTCCACACTGTCGAGCATTCCCTTCGAGAGGTCGGTGGCAAGTACATGAGCACCGGCATGGGTAAGGGTCCGCCCATGACGTCCGTTACCACTGCCTACGTCAAGGACGCGGAGACCTTGAACTGGGCCGCAAGCGATACGTACCTCGTCCTCGAGGTCGATTTTTGGGCTCTGATAGTCATAGATGGCGATCCTGGCCCCAAGTCGACTCGAATCCACATACGCATGGTCGGTCAAGTAGTGATGATCGACTCGACGGGCATGGCGCGGTTCAGGCACGGCTCTCGCGCTAGGAACTCGGTGAATCTTGGGTCTTTGGAGGATAACGGTAGAAACCTTCCCCCGACTCCTTCCCAAATTTTCCCTGATCGAGGAGGTGTTCCTTCAGATAGGCAGCAAACTCTTGTTGAGTCTGATCACCGGCGATCGAGACGGCGTAGGCGGTTCGGATGCCGATCACATCAAAGATCTGGAAGGGTCCGCTTGGCGCACCGGTCGCGGTTCGCCAGGTCATGTCGATCATCTCGGGTTCGGCGATGCCCCGCATCAAGAGACTGCTGGCAGCTTGTAGCCAGGGGACGAGCAATGAGTTGAGGAGATAGCCAGCCTGCTCCTTTTTGATCTCGATGGGAACCATCCCGATCTCGGTGGCAAACTGGACAACTCGTTGATAGATGGTCGGATCGGTCGCCGATGTCCCCATGACCTCGGCCGTATTGTGAAGCCAGACCTCGTTGGCAAAATGCAACGCGAGGAACTTATCAGGCCGCCCCGTCGATTCGGCAAGGTCACTTGGCAACAGCGTCGAGGTGTTGGTCGCAATGACGGTCGTAGGCGAGAGGAGCGGGGCAAGTTGCTGGTAGAAATTGCGTTTGAGTTCCAGATTCTCAGGAACAGCCTCTATCACCAGTTCGGCACTGGATGCGGCCTCGGTGAGATCGCTCGTGAGCTTGATCCGGTCGAGTGCAAGTTGGGCGTCGTCGGGGTTATGCGAGCCGGGGTTACGAGCGTAGCGATCGCGCAGCTGCTCAAGACGGTGTCGACCATCATCCAGGGCTTTGGCGTTGATGTCATAGCCAGTAACGTTCGCACCCGAATAGGCAACCTGGTAGGCGATCTGTGCACCTAATACTCCAAGACCGGCGACCATCACGTGGGAGAACGACTTCATAAGCCAAGCGTACTACTCGTGAAGCACAGCGGTAGCATTCAAGAATGCTCCGTTGGAACAAGGACCGCTCTCGGCGGCACCGGAGAGTTGCGTGATCTGGAAGCTGTCATTGGTGAGCGTCCCTGGCTGGACGGGAAGTACCTGACAGAGATAGGTCTGCACCTCATCCGAGATTGAGCCAGTGGCGCCTATGCCAAGGTTGGTGAAGCTGACAGGAGTGTTCAGCGTAGGAACCTCAAGGATGGTGTCACTCGTGGTCGAGGGTGCCTCGGCGATCCATTCGGCCGATGCGCCAGGACCGCTGTAGGGTTGCGTCGTGGTGAAGCTCGCACCGGTGGTGTCATTGATGATCTGAATCTCCCAGTTGTTCGCGTTCATGGTCTTAAAGATATTCACGGTGACCTGGTTGCCGGAGTTGACAGAGAGGGAATTGACATTGGTCTGGACGTTGGGCAAAATCTCCCACCATGGGTAGATCTGATAGGTAGAACCAGCACCTTGCGGTGTCAGCTCAACACCAGCTTGAATGAGCGAAGTGTTGGTTGCTCCATCGATTCCCACCCACTCCGAGAGCGAACAGCCAGGGGTTGTCTGGCCGCTGTCGCAGTACGCTGGCTGATTCGCCGAGAGCGAGGGCACCGTAAAGGTGCCAGTGATGGCGTCGAAACTACCGGGTTCGACGTAGTAGCCAGCCCAGTTGGAGGATGCCTGTGGGGTGGCGCTCGCCAACTGCCCCTGGAGGGGATTGGTGACGGAGAGTTCAATCGATTTGGAGGTGGTACCTTGAGTATCGGTGGCGGTAACTGTAATGAATGCCAACCCGGCGGTGTCCGGTGTCCCTTCGAGCGTGCCATTCGGAGTGAGCGTGAGGCCCGATGGCAGGCCAGTGGCTGTGACTGTTACGGGGCCATCCCCGCCGGTTACGTCGATTGAATCGGTATAGGGCTGACCGACGATTGCACCAGGTAGAGCTGTCGTGGATATGGTGGGCTTGGATTGCCCGGCGACGGCGATAGCGACGATTGGAGCGGAGATTTTCTGTGCACCGAGGCTTCCATGGAAGTTCGCGTCGCCAAAATCAAAGACCCCACCATCGGCCGCCACGAGCCAATAACCCCCGCCGTTCGGGACCGCGGCCATCCCCACGATCGGGGCAGCGAGTGGATGCGCCCCACTAAGGCCAGTGAGTCCGTAGGTGTAGGTGGAGCCATAGAAGTTCGCGTCGCCAAAATCAAAGACCCCACCATCTTTGGAGATCAGCCAATACCCCTTGCCGTTCGGCGTTGGGATGATCGCAACGATCGGGGCATTCAGTGGATGCGCCCCACTAAGGCCAGTGAGTCCGTAGGTGTAGGTGGAGCCATAGAAGTTCGCGTCGCCAAAATCAAAGACCCCACCATCTTTGGAGATCAGCCAATACCCCTTGCCGTTCGGCGTTGGGATGATCGCAACGATCGGGGCATTCAGTGGATGCGCCCCACTAAGGCCAGTGAGTCCGTAGGTGTAGGTGGAGCCATAGAAGTTCGCGTCGCCAAAATCAAA